>JAKSBB010000475.1 GCA_022361315.1 Desulfobacterales bacterium | reverse complement strand
TCAGAGGCAAAAAATGAATCAAATTAAAGGACAGGCCCCCGGCAGCACTCCGCAGATCCCCGCGACCAGGGGGAAGATATCAGGGCATTAAGATAATGGAATGGTGATAATCAGAGCAATCCCTATTAATAAACGATGGGACTTATAAAATGGAACTATATAAAATCAGCAGTTCATTGGATCATACCCTTAAAAACACAGATTTACAGTCTGTTGCCAGTGGTTTGTCCGAGGTGTTGCTTGATAGTCTACTTGAGAATGGAATCATTAAAGATATCCCAATCGTTGGTACAATTGTCGGCAGTGCCAAGACTATTGTTGGTATTCGGGAAACGTTGTTCTTAAAGAAGGTACTATCATTTATAATCGAGTTGAAAGATGTTCCTGCCAGTGAGAGAAAGGAAATGATTGACCAGATTGATAAGTCTAAGAAATACAGAGTTAAAGTAGGTGAAAAACTGCTGTACATAATTGATCGGTGTGCTGATCATGAGAAATCGGAAATAGCTGGCAGGTTGTTCTTAGCGTTTTTAAAAGATATCATTTCATACGATGATTTCTTAAGAACAGTGAATGCTGTTGAAAAAGTATTGCCATCAGATATTCATTATTTTGTTGAACATGACTTCGATGGCTATTGGGCAGTTGATGCTGAACAATATATCAATTCTGGCTTGGTGAGTTTAGACCTTTACTTTGAAGACGATTACAAGGCTGTGCCTGTGAATTCACCTGAACTAAAAGTGCAACTATCCGATATTGGGATGAAGCTAAAAAAAGCGTTAATCGGAGCAATTTGATGATTAATGAAAAACTGAACCAAAATAAAGGACATACAAGAGGATAGTCGATGCAAAACACCTTATATATAGCCGAACCGATATTTTCTCAGAAATTGCAGCGTTTTGATACAGAAGCGTCTTTTCCTCCGGTTAAGAAAATTGGAATCACAACAAACCATCCCAGCAGAAGAGAAAAGGAGCTACTTGGAACGGTTAGTCCGGTCAAACTGGCTATTGTGAAAGCCTGGACAGATATCGAAGCTCGTAAAGTAGAGTCTATGCTTCATACGATTCTTGATAATAGCCGGCTTGATGGTGAATATTTTTGGGATGGTAACGAGTCTTTGGTTGAGGCAGTATCTGATTTTATTGAGATATATCATCCTGAAGCAAAAGAGATAAAGCTTTCAGATGACGCTGACGTAATGGACGCCGCCCAGGCAATCCAAAAGAAGAGTTCCCAAAGAATATATACAGAGGCTGTGCCTAAATTGGATGACCTTGGGATCGAATACAATGTTATAAGGAACGGTGAGGCTGTGACTTTTAGTTTGGGAGAATACAGAGTCGGTCTATATAGCAATGCCGGTGGTCATTATACATTTACTATTTGGTCGAAAACCAAAACAACAGAAGAAGCTTTGACCGATTTTATTCATTCTCGGGAGTTATCAGCAAATTCTTCTAAGGATAGTGATCGTAGGGCAAGAATACCTATGGCATCTTTAAGAACTATATTTGACTCGATCTCTAATTTTATCAAAAACGATGAACCAAAATAAAGAAGCCCTCGGGAATTGAAAAGTATAATATTAGCATTGCTTATTGTTTGTTTATTTACTTTGCATTTTGACATGAGCAATGAGCGACAGATGTGTCTATCATTGATCGCTTTTTATATTGAACGGAACTTTCTGACAGCATCTGTCAGAGCAAATCAAAATTTCTACAGCTTATTTTATCCGGGGGCATTATCATTTGATCATATACGCCTT
>JAKSBB010000783.1 GCA_022361315.1 Desulfobacterales bacterium | reverse complement strand
TACGCCATAAAGGAGCCGGTGTCCCAGGCTGCCGGACGGATCATCCGCCGGGGCCACCGGATCATCCCCTCGGCCCACAAGGGGATATTCGTTACCCTGTTTTTTATCATTTTCGCCACGGTGGCGGGGGTGGGCATTGTGGTCCCCCTGCTGCCCATTTACGCCCATGACATGGGGGCCGAAGGGATCTATGTGGCCATGATCTTCGGGGCGTTTTCCCTCTCAAGAACCCTGCTGCTGCCTTATTTCGGAAGGCTCTCAGACCGGAAGGGACGCAAACCCTTCATTGCGGTTGGCCTGGTCACCTATGTCCTGGTGTCCCTGGCCCTGATCTGGTCCACCAGTGTCAACGGGCTGATTCTGATCCGCTTTATCCAGGGGGCGGGCTCCGCCATGATCATGCCGGTGGTCCAGGCCTATGTCGGTGAGATCTCTCCCGAGGGCACCGAAGGCTATTCCATGGGGCTGTTCAACCTGTCCATGTTTTTAAGCCTTTCCCTGGGCCCTCTGCTGGGGGGCACCATTCTGGATGCCTGGTCCATGGACGGTGCGTTTATATGCATGGCAGGGCTTTCCTTGGCCGGCCTGATTCTCTGCCTGAAGTACTTGCCTCCCCTGTCCCAGGAACGCATGAACACCCGGGAAAGTGAGCCGGTGCCTTACAGAGAAATTCTGAGGGACAGGGATCTCATCGGGCTGGTTCTCTTCAGGTATGCCTACACCGCATGTATCGGTGTGATCTGGTGTTTTTTACCCCTGTTTGCCGCCAAGACCTTTCATCTGTCAGGAACAAGAATCGGTGTTCTGGTGATGGTGGGGGTCCTGGTCTCCGGCGTGCTCCAGGTCCCCATGGGAATGGTGGCGGACCGGATGAACAGAAAACTCATGATTATTTCAGGCGGTTTGATTTCATCGGCGGGGATTGCGTCTCTCTACTGGTGTTCAACATTCTGGGAACTATTGGCTGCTGTGACGGTGTTTGGCATCGGTGGCGGCATCTCCATGCCTGCCGTATCTGCACTGGCCGTGATCAAAGGAGAGGCGAAAAATGCCATGGGATCGGTGATGTCACTCATGACGGTGTCCCATTCCATGGGGATGTTTACCGGTGCATTGACGGCAGGTCTTTCCATGGACTTTTTTACATTGGCCTATGCCTTTCCCTGCGGGTTTATTATCATGCTTGCCGGTACACTACAGTTTATTGTCTCTTACCGTCAGCAGATATAAAGCGGGGGGAGTGCAGCAGGCGCTCTTAATCAGATTTCCCGGGAGAATTCCTTTAGCCGGGCAAATTCAAACAGGACATGGTCCAGAGCGGAACGCACTTGATCCGGATTTTCCGATTTGCTCGTCTCTTCCATCATCGCCGCTGTTTTTGCAAGGTCTTTCGCCAGTAGATTGCCTGCGCCGCCTTTGATGGCATGGGCATTCTCCCGGAGCACATCGTAATCCCGGTCAGTCAATGCCTGTTCCATCACCGGGAACTGGGTGGCCAGGGTGGTGAGGAATTCGTTGAATACATCCATGAAAAAGGCGGTGTCGTTGTCAAATTCTGCCAGGGCAGCTTCCATATCAAGGGGACTGTCCACCGGAGACGGGGCCGGTATTTCACCCGTACTGCCCTGATCCCGGTTCCGGGCCTCCGTTTCTGAGGGCGGGGAATGCCGTTCTTCGGTTACGGACACCTCCCGGGGGGCGGTCTGTTCTGTTTTGATCTGTTCTGTTTTGGTCTGTTCCAGGGTTACGTCCTCAGGGGGCTGTGTCTCCTCATCCCGGCTTTCGTCTATATGTGAACGGACCATCTCGAGAAATGTATCTTTTTTTAAGGGTTTGGTCATGAAGTCATCCATGTCCATGGCCAGGCACTTCTCCCGGTATCCTTCAATGGCGTGGGCGGTCATGGCAATGATGGGGGTCCGTTTTATCAGATGGGCCTTGTCCGGGTTGGCTTGGAGATAGGCATCCCCGGCCCGTTTCTCATGGGCCCGGATCTGGCGGGTGGCCTCATAGCCATCCATCACAGGCATTTGAATGTCCATGAGTACCAGGTGGAACTGTTTGGCCTTGAACAGGTCGATGGCCTGTTGACCGTTTTTGGCCAGACTGACCTGATAGCCCTGATTCATGAGATGACGCACCGCCACCTGCTGATTGGCAGGATAGTCTTCCGCCAGAAGGATCTGGATCTTTCTGCGGCGGATTTCGGAGATGCTGTGGCGGGTTACAGGCGTTGGAATCGGTTTGGTGGCTGAAGTAAGCACAGCGGTGACCGCAGTTTTTAATGCCTGCTGCTTAATGGGTTTGAGCAGGTAGCCCTGGATATCCAGATCCCGGCACCGTTGGTTGTCACCGATTCGTCCCACGGAGGTGAGCAGAATGACTGGGACGGCAGATATCTTCGGTGTCTTTCTGATGGATCTCACCAGGTCAAATCCGTCCACATCTGCCATATGGATATCGGTCAGCACCAGATCGGTATCGTCTTGTTGCTTGATTACGGCCAAGGCTTCAAGGGCGCTGGGGGCCTCATGAACCAGGCACCCCCATGCTTTGAGATGGGTGGCGAAGACAAAGCGGGTTTTAGAGTTCTCCCCCACCACCAGTATTTTTTTGTTTTCCAGAACTCTCCTGGCGGTATCCGTATGCCCGATTGACTGGTGGCCCGGGTCCAGTTTCAGGGGAAGGGTGAACCAGAAGGTCGAGCCTTTGCCCGGGGTGCTGTCAAGACCGATCTGCCCCCCCATCATCCGCACCAATTGCTTGGAGATGGTGGTGCCAAGTCCGGTCCCGCCATACTTACGGGTGGTGGAACCATCAGCCTGGGCAAAACTTTCAAAGATAAGGGCCTGCTTTTCCGGCGGGATGCCGATACCCGTATCCCGCACGTTGAACCGGAGGTTTACGGTGTCATCATCCATATCCAGACGGTCTACCCAGATAAAGATTTCACCTTTCTGAGTAAATTTAATGGCGTTCCCCACAAGATTCACCAGGACCTGGCGCAGGCGGCCCGGATCTCCCGTAAGGGCTTCAGGGGTATCCGGCGGAAGAAAGGAGATGAATTCCAGTTCTTTTTGGTGGGCGGTGATGGCAAAGCTGGCTGCCAGATCTTCAAAGAGCACCCTGAGGTTGAATGAGGCGTTTTCCAGTTCCAGACGGCCGGCTTCCACTTTGGAAAGGTCCAGAATTGAGTTAATGATGCTCAGCAGGGAAGAGGTCTCCGTGTTTATGGTGGTGAGCAGGTTTCTCTGATAATCGTTCAGCGGGGTTTCCAGCACCAGTTCTCCCATACCGAGAATCGCGTTCATAGGGGTTCTTATTTCATGGCTCATATTGGCCAGGAATTCGCTCTTGGTTCTGGCTGCTTCCTCTGCCTGCCGTTTGGCCTGTCGCAGGGCCTCTTCCGCCTCTTTTTGCTTCCGGATATTTGTGAGGGTACCTTCGATACCCATGGGGGTGGCCAGGGCATCTGTAAAATAGTTGCAGCTTGAGAGAACGGGAATGATATCTTTGTTGCGGGTATGCAGCAGCAATTCAAGGTTATATACACGGCCGGATTTTTCTAATTCCGTCATGAACCGGGTAAATGCCGGACTGTTTTTGAAAAACAATTTCCCGATGTCCCGGCCGATTAACCGGGTTTCGCTGTCATATCCCAGGAGTCTTACACCGGACGGGCTGATCATCGTCAGCCTCATGTCCATATCCGTCCGGAAAAAGACATCCTGCATATTTTCAATCATGCCGCGGTATTGCTCCTCACTCCTTCGCAGTGCCTCTTCCGCCTTTTTACGCTGGGTGATATCCCGTATGACGGCCTGGAGCACATTTTTCCCGTTCAGGGTCATTCGGTTTAGCAATACATCTGCCGGAAAGGTCTGGCCGGTCTTAAGATTGCGGTGGACCCATTCAAAGTGACTGCTCCCGGTGTCAAAGGCCTCTTTAATTTTTTCCCCGGCCAGTTTATAGGAGGTTTGACCGCCTTCCTGGTGTTTTGGGGAAAGTACCCGTGGTCCCAATTGGCGCAACTGGTTTTTACTGTCGCACCCGTATAGGGCAAGTGCTGCAGGATTACAATCCAGTATCTTAGGCGCATGGTCCGTCACCCCGTTGCTGTCCATCAACAGTACCGCGTCCGAGCTGGACTCGAACAGGGTGGTGAATTTTACTTCAGACTGCAGACGTTCAGCCATTTCCAGCTCCAGATCCTGGGTGCGCTGATTGACCAGGGATTCCAGCCTGTCCCTGTGCCGGCGGAGTTCCGCTTCCAAAAGGTTCTGGGCGGATATGTCACGGATATTGCTGATGTAGGCGGGCCGGCCCTGATAATCTGTTTCATCCGTGCGGATTTCCACGTCCATGCGCCGGCCGGATTTGGTAATGTGGGTATAGCGGTGGGTTTCTCCCCTTTTTTCGTTATCGATATTCCGGTTTACCCGTTCCAGTTCGGATTCCGGATGAAGATCCCGAGGGGTCAGGTTCACAAGTTCCTCGGGTGCGTATTCATAGGTGTCAAGAAATGCCTTGTTCCAGTTCAGAATCCGGTGGGTGTCCTTGGCAAATACCAGGATCGGGTCTGCAATCCGGTTGAAGAGGCGTTTATACTTCTCCTGAATGTTCTCCCGGTCAAGGACCGTTCGGTCATGGTCTGCCTTGAGTATGGCAATGGCGTTAAACACAGATTTCAGGGGGTGGGTTTCGGGTATCTGGTCCTCCCGCATCCCGCGTTCGTCCCAATTGATGCTGCCGATATAGTCCAGAAGGTCCTGGGTATAGTTGTCTTCGGGGCTTAAGGGCGCCAGAAATTTTTTCTTAAGTGCTTTTAAAATACCGCCGGACCGGTATTGCCCGGTACGGATGGTGACGGCATGGCGAATGGCTTCTTCGTAGGTCTCCAGGGCCAGCATAGGGATATCGGGTTGCTTGAGCCGGGTGCCGATGTTGTAGATCCACTTGATGTGTTTGGGGACGTTGTAAACAAAGTGGCCCATCAGGTTATCATGTGCCACTTTGTTTAAGAGCTGGTCCGCCACTTCGATACGGGTGCGTTTGGACGGCAGATTGACGATACCGCTGTAGTCGGCGATTTCCACATAGCTGTGCGGGGAAAGGCCGCTGGCCGTTAAAAAACGGCTGTAGGCATCGAACAGCGCCCGTGTGCCATCGTAGGAAATTCGCCCTTTGGGGTAGGCGCTGAGGATATGGGCCCCAACCCGATGAAAGGTGACCTGATACTCTTTGGTCAGTTGAACATCGGTCCATTCCGGGCTGGTATAGGTGGCCAGATTGGTCTTGGTGCAGATGGTCTCCTCAAAGTTGTCCGGTAGATCCGGTATCCGGAAATCCTGCATGGGTCGCCCTCCCGGTATTATACCGGCCATTCCAGAGTTACCGGCCGTTCCAGGGCGATCAGCCAGATACCACATCCGGATGTGACCGGTGTTTTGGCCGGTGGATTGACCTGAACCTTACCGTCGGGATGCCGAAGTGCAAAGCTGAGGTAACCATACCGTTCGTTTAAGTAGTTGTGCAGCGGCCACCAGGTCTGGTTTGGGCCGATATCCGGTATGGTAACAAAATAGATTTCTTCGTTGGCATCGTTTTTCAGGAGAATCTGAAGGGGAATGTGCACCCTGTCCTGCATGGCCTGCACCATCATTTCCGCAGTCATCTGCATGATGGTTTCAAACCGGCCGGGCACGGAACCGAAGGTATCCAGACTCTGGCTGGAAAGACAGCGGACCGTGACTTCACAGGCGTCGTTTTTGTGTTTGAGTGCGTTGATCAGGGCAAAAAGGCTGATTTCGTCACTGCCAGTATGGATGACGATACGGGATGCCTTGGATACGTTGGCCCGTTCCAGGGCCTGGGTGGTATCCGGTGCGCCCTTGACAAAAAAGCAGCCCTCTTCTTCGGGCATGGGATGCCGGGCCAGGTCGGCCAGGATCACCACATCTTTTTCCCTGTAGGACTCATCTTCTCGGATCTGTCCGGCCAGGTATTCGGTGTCAGAGGTATAGCCCACCAGGAGAATATGGCCGGTGCCGGTAAATGGTTTTTCCCCGTGCATTTGTTTATCCCTCCTTTCAATGAGATAGGATGCCACATGGGTGATGAAAGCGGCCCCAAGACCGATTCCCATAAACATGGGAAGGAGAACGGCAACGATTTTTCCAAGTGCGGATGAGGGGTAAATGTCCCCGTAGCCCACGGTGGTGGAGGTGACGATACTCCACCACAAGGCCTGGCCCGGGCGGGTCAGATCAGAACCTTCGGGTTCCACCAGGGCAATCAGGGCGCTGGAGGCCAGAAGCAGAACCAGATAGGCAAACACCAGAGTAACACCCCGGTGCCTCAGGCCTGTCCGGATAAGGGCTTTTATTATATGAAGCAAATTGCGCTCCTCATTACTTGGGGTCGGGCCAGATGGTTTCCATCCCGAATTTTCATAAATTACCTTATCCCGCACGGTTTTGCACGGATTATCTACGCTGCTAATTCTCTAAGGCAATGGGTGAGTTATCTCTCTTCCCACTTGGGTGGTCGTTTTTCGAAAAAAGCCGTCACCCCTTCTTTGGCATCCCGGGTGGAGCAGAGCCTTGCAAATGCTTCGTTCATATAGGCGAATTGATTATCGTAGCCCATATCCTCAGAGGCGTAAAAGGCTGATTTCGCAATTTGAACGGCAACGGGGCTTTTGACGGCCAGTTCTTTGGCCCATGCATAGGCCCTGTCTTCCAGTTCCTGTTTGGGCACCACCTGGTTGATCAGGCCGAGGCTGAGGGCTTCATCCGTCTTGATGAGATTCCCGTAAAGCAGCAGTTCCAGGGCTTTTTTTCGCCCCACGCATCTGGCAACGGGAATCACCGGCCCTACGCAGTTGAGGCCGACATTGATGGCCGTCAGGCCCATTTTGGCGTTTTCCGCTGCCATGACCAGATCGGCCGCTGCAATCAGACCCATGCCGTTTGCGGCGGCGACGCCCTGGAGCTGGGCAATGACAGGTTTTTTTATTTTGGAAATGCCCACCAGCGGTGCCTCCATACGCTCGATCCATTCCCGGTATTCCAGTGGGGTTTTCCCCTCAAGTTCATTCACATCAATACCGGCGCAAAATGCTTTACCCGCCCCCTTGAGAAGGATGACCCGGACGTTGGGATCTTTATCCAGCAGTGTCAGGGCCTCGTCTAATTCCCGGGCCATTCGGCTGCTGAAGGTATTGAGTTTATCCGGTCGGTTCAGGGTGAGGCTGCCGATGTGATTTTCGTCGGTTGTTATGATAATCGTTTCAAATGCCATAAACGCCTCCTTGGAAAAAGACTTAGGATTTAGGAATTTACCCTAACAGGTCGGCATGCGGTTGAAAAGGGTTAATATGGTCTAACGGCGACGGTAGCGGATGGTGGTTCCCTTTCGGATACCCTGGCGGCGGCAGAATCCTGCAGGCACTTCCACAACGAACATGGCGGGGGCCGAAGATGTATAGGTGGTATTTGACATGGGACGGGTGTGTTCATGGATGGTGATGATCCTGCCCGCCTCATCTGCGAACAGGATATCCAGGGCACCGGGGGTATCGGTCATGATAAAGGTCCGGAAAACGCTGTCCGTGTATACAAACAGCATTCCCTCCCCGTCTCCTGCGAGCCGTCTGCCTTTGAGCCCCTGAAGCTGCGCGTCACGGGTGTCGGCTATTTCCACCCGGGTGCTGGTGATCTGTGAATTCTCAGGTGTGAACCAGGTCAATTCCGCATCAAATTGGATGTCTGAGAGGGAGGGGGAAGCAGAACTCGTCGTACAGCCGACCGTGCAGCACAGGGAGCAAATGGCTGCTGCCATCACCAGACGAATCAAATAAATCGGTTTAAATCTATGGGTTCCAACCATTACCTGGCATCATCTTTATAATTAGTATATGATGAAAATTATATCCAATTCCTTCGACAATAGCACAGTCAGCTGCGGAATAGAATGCTTAAGGATGGCGGGACTAATCTGACGCAATGCCCGATAAATACCAGGAATGATGGCGGTCTTCGCCCTGTGGAACTTGAAAATACATATTTATAGTTATTGTCAAAAATGGACTGACATGACAAGTATATGCCTGTGTTAGTTAGGCGTTTTTGGGGGAGAACGCTGTATCATCTCTCATTCGAAGTAAAAGAGTCATTGGAGACTATGAAGAACGTATCCGTTGTGATTGCAGACGATCATCCGCTGGTTCGAAAGGCCATTAAACAGTCATTCCGCCACAATCCGGAAGTGGCGTTCATCGGAGAGGCCGGGGACGGTATCGAACTTTTAAATCTGATGGCTGAACATCGGCCGGATATTGCCATCATTGATCTGGAGATGCCGAAGATGGACGGGTACAACGCCATACTGAAGCTGCACACCCTTTATCCGGAGACAAAAACCATTGCCTTCAGCGGGTTTTTGAACGAGAGTAATCAACAGCGTGCCATTGAAATGGGCGCCCATGCCTCCATCAGTAAAAATGAATCCACCCAGGCCTTTGTCCGCGCACTGAAGGCGGTGATGGACGGGGAGCAATTTCATTCGGATGTTTCCTGCACCCACTACGTAGAGCCTCCTAAAAATAATACCGACGGTGTACTTACCCTGCGCGAAAAACAGATTCTGAGTCTGATTGCCGAAGGGAAGACCAGCCGGCAGATCGGTAAGTCATTTAATATTTCCCAATGGACGGTGGACAAGCACCGCTCCAATATCCGGACAAAACTCGGACACAGAAGCCTGGCGGAAACCGTCCGCTATGCCATTGAACAGGGGTATATAGACAGGAGGTAAACGAACGTCAATACGGTGCACTGGATTCCCAAACATGTGTTGGTGGTGGATGATGAAGCTTCTATTCTGAAGTTATTGTCCAATGTGCTGCACCGTCGGGGAATCAAGGTTGATACGGCTGAAAGCGGGCGTGACGGTCTGACAATGATAAAAGATAAATCCTATGACCTGGTGATTACAGACCTGAAAATGCCCGGGTTTACCGGCCGGGATTTTCTAACGGAAATCAGAAGAATAAAAGGGGCTGCCCTGCCGGTCATCGGCATGTCAGGCACCCCCTGGATGCTGGAAAACACCGAATTTGACGCGGTTCTTGTCAAGCCCTTCAGCCAGGCCGCCCTCTTCGATACCTTCGACACCATCGGTGCTGCCATTCTGGGATAAATCTCCCATTCATTGCCCACACCGGTTATTCCAGGAGCCAGGATTCGTGGTTATATAGAGAGAGCAGCACCGGAAAGAGAATGGTGTTGATTTCGTTCCGCTGGGAAACCAGCATATCCTTACCAAAAACCAGTTGCCGCCTGAACCCTTCTGACGTTAAGAATCGTGTGGGCACATCTATCTTAAGTTCCCTGATTCTGCTGTTCAGAAACCGGCGGTTTCCATGGGTGATTAAATACCAGCCCCAGTCGCCGAATGAGGGGACGTTTTCATGATAGGGGATGATGGATAACCCCGCAGATTCAAGGGTCCGTCCTATGCATAAAAAGCTTTCCCTGGCCAGATAGGGAGAGGTGGCCTGAACTGCCATGATACCGTTGGCAGACAGGCGTGCCCTTGCCTTAAGGTAGAATTCACGGGAATAGAGTTTGGTCAGTTCCGGTGTGGACGGATCCGGCATGTCCACGATAATCACGTCCCATAGCCCTGTTACCTCAGCCAGGAACCGGTCTGCATCCACATTCATCACGCTGACTTCGGCCAGGTGGACGGTGCTTTCGTTTTGCTGCGGACGCAATACCCTGCGGGTCTGGTATATCTGTCGGGCCGGGCCGGGGCTGATGCCATCTCCTGCCAGGGTGACGACCCGGGCATCTGAAAAAGCATTTTTATTTATGCGGGTGAGCAGGGGATGGGTTGCCGCAAGTTCCGTCATGGCGGGGTCCAGATCCACCAGCATCACCTCCTTGACGTCCTGGAACTTCAGCACTTCCCGAAGGGCTGCCCCGTCTCCGCCGCCCAGAATTAATACCCGCTGGCGGGAGGGTGACAGCGTCATGGCGGGGATGACCAGGGACTCGTGGTACCGGTCCTCATCCGTGCTGCAGAGCTGGAGGTTGCCGTTGAGAAAGAGGCGGGTTTCATCCAGCGGAGGATAATGGGTGATGACGATGTGCTGATACTGACTGCTCTTACTGTAGACAATGGGATCGTCATACAGGGGTTGCTCATTTTGAATCTGCCAGTCCCGGTTGTTCATGTACCCGTAAATAACCGCACCGCAGGTGAGGATCATGACCACTGCCAACCGAGGGCTTTTGGGGATCAGTCGTTTCCTGGAAAAATAGACAAAGGTAATGAAGGCCAGAAAAAAGTTCATTCCGGCGGTTAAAAATGCCGCTTCAGTAATGGGAAAGAATCGCAGCAGGAGAAACACATAGATCAGAGCACCGGCCAGGCTGCCGATATAGTCGGCGGAGAGTATATTGCCCAGATTGGTGGACAACTCTCTGGAGAAATCGTTGTTGATCCGTATGATCACCGGGATCTCAAGTCCGATGAGGATACCGATGAGGGAGACGAAAAGGTAAAGAACCAGACTGTAGTGGGACGTATATCCGTAGGACAGGTAGGTGAGGGTGGGGGAGTACCCCCCTGCCAGGGCCAGGGCAATCTCAATAAGCACAAAGGTGGCGATGAGTTTGTCTTTGGGAATCCGTGACTGGATCAGACTGCCGAACCCCATCCAGAACATCATCAGGCCGATCACCATGGCCCACTGCTCAAAGGCATTGCCCAGAATCATTGAGGCCAGGCTGGCCTGGATGTACTCCAGAATAATGCCGCAAGCCCCGGAGGCAAACATACAGGCGCACAGCAGGGCCGAGGCAAAGTTGAAGGCCGGGCGTCGGGTCTCGGTCATGGGTGAGAGACGGCCCTAATTTTACATGGCATAGGCAATAATAATGGCCACCGCTGCAATGGCACTTTCAACCACCACCAGGGCGGCCACGTTCCGGTCCTGTTTGATCTCCGTGGCAAGGTTGGTGGTGGGCAGCAGCAGGCGGTCCACAAGACTCCTGAACACCAGAAGCAGCACAATTCCGAATACCGCATACACGGCAAAACCGGCAAGGTCGGTCATCCATCCGGTAAAGGGGCCGGAGAGGCTGGCCATAAGGATGATGGACAGGGCGATGAGAATCCCCCCGAGGCCAATGCCAGCCGCCAGATTGTTTTTCTTGATCTCTTCCCTGACGTTAAAGGGGGTGATCAGTTCGTAGATGAATCCGAAGGACAGCAGCACCACCTGACCCAGAACAAAAAAGAGGACGGCGGAAATTATCGATTGGAAAAAGGTCCCGCCTCCGCCGGAAAGGCTGCCGCTGAGAATGAAACCGGTGGCGATGTACATACTGGCCTCCACCATGCCAAGCGCGGTGTTGCCGGTGACGGTTCTGCCGTCGGGAAGGGTGAATTCCTTGATGCATTCCGCATCGTTGTCCATATGGCCCATCATGATGAAATCGTTGATGAATCGGGAGGAAAAGAGAAATCCCGTAATCATCAACCCATCCACGGCCAGTTGGATCAGGTCGATCCAGAAGCCCCTGGACCCACCGGAAAGCGCCCCTGCCATGGCAATGGCAATCCCCAGGTAAAGGCCAGCCCGGCGCAGCCCTACGGCCACGTTGCCGTCGTCGATATGACGGTCATCGTCAAACTCCCGGGTCCGCCAGTCGTCCAGGCGTTTGGCCAGGTAGATGAAGAAAATGCCCACCAGGGCAAAGCAGAAGCCCTGGCTCAAGGATGAAAGAATCGCAGTAATTGTCATGATGGGTCTCCTTATTTGCCTTTTCCCTTGGGACCGCCGCCCCGAAGTGAAGCGCTGCCGCCCCTTACCGAGGCCGGGCCGGATTTAAATCCGCCTGTTTTTGCAAAGGTGGTGTTCTGATAGCGGGGGGTACGTTTGATCATGGTTCCCCGAGTGCCGAAGGTGTAACCGCCGCTTTTCGTTTTTCCGTAGTAGGGTTTTTTATACCGGTAATCCGTGCGCCACCGGTTCCAGGACCCATAGTGATAATAGTAGGGGGGAAAGAAAAAGAGGTTTGAGAAGAAGGCGTACCGCCCGTACCAGGACCAGAAGTCGTTCCCGTTTTCGTCGGTTTTCCATTCACCGTATGCCGGGTTGCCCACATAGGCCATGCCGGGGGGCGCGGCCTGGGCATCGGGTTCCAATTCTCCGTAGGGTTTGGACAATATGGCCATGCCCAGATTGTTTATGTTCTGGTCGTAGAAGGACGGATTGACCTTTTCCCAATCGGTTTCCCGGGTCTCGCCGTTGGTTTCCTGAAGATACTTGTGAAAATAATCCTCCCGGAAATTTTCAATCCAGAACGTGGCCGCGTTATGACGCCGGTCTGGCCACTTGGCCGTCGGGTTTATTTCCAGTACCTCCCAGGTGTTGCCGAGGTGATTTTTGAACCGGACCCTTCCGAAGCTGGGGGCAATATCGGCAATGCTTTCCAGGTTGGACGATGCCAGGGCCTGGTAAACGGCGGGGGATATCTGCCGGGTGAATGTGGCAAATCCAGGGTTGTAATAGTCTGAACCTTCATCCCAGGATTCCCGCTTAATGGTGACGTACAGGTCCATTTTCATGTCCTGGAGGACCTTGGTGTAACTTTGATAGAGTTTATCCAGATCCGATTCCAGAAGGGGGACATCCCTGTCCATTCCGGTTCTGGCTGCGGCAATGGTATCCGCGTTGTCCGCGAGGCTTGCAAAATCGGTATTGCCGTTGCGTTTGTATTCCTTATAGGCCTCGACAACAGCCCGACGGTTTTCTGCTGTTTCCTCTGCTAACTTAACCAGGGGGGATACCCGGGCGTTGATGGCAGCGGCGGTGTCCGGGAATTTTTCAACTGCCTTGGCCGCAGGGCCGTTTTCAAGGGCCCGGACCGTGGACAGAATGGTATCGGCATCTGATATGGCCTGATCGTAGAGGGCCTTGGGGGCCTTCATGGCTGACCGGAGACGGTCCATGCGTTTGAACGCTCGCTGGGATTCATCCCTGGCAGACTGGATGACCTTTGCAATCCGGTTGATCTGAATTTTTACCTGGACTGCCCCGTCCGGGTTATCCGCTTTGAGCAGGGGGGTAAGTTCTGTATCGTAAAGCCCCCGGGCTCTGGTGAGTGTGGCTTCCGCCCGGTCAAACTCACCTGCCCAGTTTTCTTTTTTGCTATAGGGCGCCAAAGGCTTGAAAGCATTGGATTTGTCCAGGCTTTTGAATTTCTGACGTTGGTCACGGATAAAGTCATCTGCCAGCGTCAGGGACCTTTGGAGTTCCTTGGCCTCATCGACGATGGCTTCGGGCAGTCCGCTGCCGCAGCCGGAAAGGCTGACAACCAAAAAAAACAGCAACAGCAGGGCCGGAGCCTGTGAAACCTTCATGGGGAGGTGTTGTTTACGCATTGGATTGCGCCTCTTGTTGGGTGCCGTTGTTTTCGGCATTCTGATTGGTGTTTAAATCATTATCCGGTTCCGGAAGGCCCCGGCTCAGGATGGTGACCTCTCCGGGAATGACTTTTTTGGCGATATATATTTTGTACTCATCTTTGCCGTCACCTGTCCACTCCTCAATGGTGATGGTCAGGGTGCCGGGTTCATTGATAAACTCGTAAAGATAGACCCGCTCTTCTTTCCCCTCACGGGTATAGACTGCGGCCCAGTCATCATCATAATGAAAGGTTTCTCCGGCATATACGATGGTATCTTCGTCTTCAACGATCTGCCCGAGGTCATCTTCATCAATGGGCTGGCCTTCATCGTCTGTCAGTCGTTTGAAATTGGTCTGATCCAGGGTGATGGAAACTTCCAGTTCATCATCATATTCCCACTCGATATGGCCGATGTGGCCGGTCTCCATACACAGGCAGGTCAGCTCAGTTACGGTGTAGTCAAGGGATCTGGAAAAATCTTCGGACATTTCCTGGTACTGATTTTTTTCTTTAACGTAATAGGTATCTTCAAACAGGGAGAAAAAACTTCCTTTTTCCGTATCCATAATGGTGAGATCGGTTTGCTCCGATTCAGATACCAGACGGTCCCTGTCCAGGGTGCGGATCAGGAAGAAACGCTGGTCAAAGGATTTCTTGTCAGCCGGGTTGATCATGTGTCCTCTCTTCTAACGCGTTATAGGGCAGGCTTATCCGTCCTGTCTGTCATGAATCCTGGCGCCTGGCGGTCAGGGCATCGGTTCTGGCCCTGAAGCGTTCGTTCATCTCTCCCAGTGCGGAAGAACTCTGGGAGGCGATACTGATGGTTTCCCTGGAGATCAGGGCATAGGTGTCAAACGCCTGTTCATAGGTCTGGCATGCCTCTTCAAGGGCCTGGATATTCACTGTCATGCTCTGGCTCATCTTGGCGCCTTTCACCGCGGCATCCCCGATCACTTTGGCGGTGTCGGTCATGGTTTCGGCTGCGGCCTTCTGAACCATGTCCAGGTGCTGCAGGGTTTCCATCTGTTGTTCTGCCGCCACCCGGACCGCCAGGGCATTTTTCACAGCCGTGGACAGGATCATATCGGTGCGTTGTACCAGGCGTTGCACCAGGTGGGCGTTTCTGACCATCATCTCTCCGCCGAACCGGGTCTGGAGGTTGGAGTTGTCAATGGTCTGCAGGTCCACAACGGCCATGGCCAGATCGGAGGTCAGGGTGGTCAGGGCCTCTTTGCTTCGGGCATCGTCAACGGTTTCAATGTGGGCCATGAGTTTTTCCCAGATGATCTGACCCAGGTAGATCTGCTCCTGAAGTCGTGGCTGGATCTCTTTGAGGGCATCGCAGATTTGAGAGAGTTCCGCCGCATCAAAGGCCACCTGGTCCGCGTCGTTGCGCAGGTGTTCCCTGATACCGTCGATGGTGGAGTTCACGGTTTCCCTGCGCTCGGCAATGATTTTTAAAACCTCGTCACCCTTGGGCAGACGGTTTACGGTCCGGGTGAACAGCCCCATCATCTTTTTGGGCAAAGGCATTTCCGTACGTGCCACCACAGTGGGGTTCACCTTATCCAGCTCGACCTTGATGGCCAATATGTTTTTACCCACAGGGGAGGTATCGTCATTGGCCACATTTTGGAGTACGGATCCCATCTTCCGGTCATACAGGGACACCTGGGTCTGGGTTTCCGCCATGATCTCCCGGCCCAGGGCAAATACAAAATTTCCCAGTTGCCAGTCCGACGGGTCCGCTTTGATTTTTTCGATAAATTCGTCGGCCTGCCGTTCAAGGGTCTGGATATCTGCCACGGCAAGATGTTTGGGCTGGACCGGTATCAGCTCGGCCGGTGTCTGCACCGGGGTGAGCGCACCTTGCCCCCCTACCTGTTCAACCTCGGCAATGACAGGTGCTTTGGCTTGCCGGGCCACCTTTTCAAGTTCCTGAACCAGGGTGGTCATGGGATCTCCTTTATGAAAATTTATTTGAAAGAAACAGGGCCATGGTTTTGAATTCCTGGGTTTCGTTCTTTTCCACAATTATCCGAGACCGCTGGCATACGTCTCGGAGACTGTCGATGAGTTCTGTGAAAACCTTGAGTTGTTCTTCACGGCTCTCCGGTGACAGATCCAGGTACTCTTTTACTGTTTTATACAGATGGGTGTTGCCGATTTTCTTAATCTCGTAGGTCAGGGTTTCGCCGGGGTAGCGTTCCAGCATGGCAGGGGTCACGGCCTTCAGGTCATCAATGATTTTCTCCACCTGCAGCGTCAACCCCAGTGCCAGATGGCGGTCCCGCCGGATCATCAAGTTGAGTTTGAGCAAGGTGTCCAGGATTTTTGTGTAGACCACCTTCGGGTCTTCTTTGGGTTTGGAAGGCGTTTGGATTTGCGATTCTTTTGCTTTAAATCCTTTCTCCCGGAGGTGTTTCATCAACAACCCGAATCCGATTACCGAAGCCAGAAACAATGTTACAATGAGTATTGTGGTCATGGGTGCGTGTCCTTCTTGGATGTGAACCCCTTTTACAGGTAATTCCAAAAATTAATGCAGGTATCTTTTGTTTACAAGGTGCGGTTCTGTTAAAATCTGTAACAGATATACTATAAATTGTCCGAATTGCAAATATACGGCAGGTAACCGCTCCGGCCATCTTGACTTTGCTCCCCAAATGTATACTTAATTGAATCATACCGGACTCGTCCGGCTTAACGGCACAGGGGGCAGACATGCCTTTGGACTATAAAAAAAGCGGATAAGAAAACGATTAGGAGATAAAAAATGACTATGCGTAAGCTAAATTACAGGGCAATAATGGCAATACTCATTGTCGCCTGGATGGTGTCCGGCTGTGCCCCCAGCAGATCCGGAAATGTATACACCAGCGATCAGGCCATGCGGCCGCATACCGTGGAGAACGGTACGGTGGAATCGGTAAAAACCGTAACCATTGAGGGCGGAGACGAACCCGTCGCCGGGACGGTCATCGGTGGTGTTGCCGGCGGTGTGCTCGGTTCCACCATCGGAAGCGGTGACGGCAGTAAGGTCGCCGCTGTACTGGGCTCACTGGCGGGGGCTGCTGCCGGGGCCGCTGCGGAAAAGGAGATGGGCCGTAAGAATGCCCTTGAAATAATTGTAAACCAGGACAACGGCCGCACCCTCGTTGTTGTTCAGGAAGCGGATGTTGAGATTTTTCCGGGAGACAGGGTCCGGGTGGTGACCTCTCCGGACGGTACTGTCCGTGTTTCCAAGTAAATCAGGCGG
This sequence comes from Desulfobacterales bacterium, assembly GCA_022361315.1. The sequence continues at coordinate 924 of JAKSBB010000783.1, read as the reverse complement.
ATTACAGCGAGGGAGATTTCTCTCCAAAGAATGAATCCGCAATTGCGGACCGGGTAAAATTAGTGTAAAACAGACGACCGCTCAAGAAAGATGACCACGGCGGTTTAGGGAAGGGTGCCTTTGCGGCACCCTTTAGGTGTTTATTCCAGGTATTTATTCAGGGACAGCCCTTCCGGCCCGGCGCCGCGGAGACACAGGAGTTTATGAAAAAAGAAACAGCAGTAAACGATAAGTTAAGAAACGTCGCCATCATTGCCCATGTTGACCATGGGAAAACCACCCTGGTGGATGCCATGTTTAAACAGAGCGGTATGTTCCGGGAAGGCCAGGAGGTGGATGACCGGCTCATGGACAGTATGGACCTGGAGCGGGAGCGGGGGATCACCATTTCCGCCAAAAACTGCTCGGTCACCTGCAAGGGAGTGAAGATCAATATCATCGATACCCCGGGCCATGCCGATTTCGGCGGTGAGGTGGAACGTGCCCTGTCCATGGCGGATTCTGCCATTCTCCTGGTGGACGCTTCCGAAGGACCGCTGCCCCAGACACGGTTTGTGCTCAAGAAAACCTTTGAGGCCAACCTGCCCGTGCTGGTCATCATCAACAAAATCGACCGGAAAGATGCCCGGCCGGACGAGGTCCTGGACATGGTCTATGACCTGTTCATAGATCTTGACGCCACCGAGGAGCAACTGGACTTCACCTATCTATACGCCATCGGCAGAGACGGGATCGTCAAGCGGGAACTGGAAGACGAAGTGGACAACCTCAAAGTGCTCTTCGATATCATTATCGACGAGATGCCCCCTCCCTCCTATGATCCCGAAGCCCCGTTCCAGATGCTTGTGTAGGACCTCGGCTATTCCGATTATTTGGGCAGGCTTGCCATCGGCAAGGTATTCAACGGGTCCGCTGCCTCCAATG
>JAKSBB010000945.1 GCA_022361315.1 Desulfobacterales bacterium | reverse complement strand
TCCAGACCCATGGATTTGGCAGCCTTGGCAACGCCGTCGGCCAGACCCTGGGAATAGGTGGTTTTGTCGTCAACGATAAAGATGGTTTTCGCGCCGAGGGCTTCTTTCATGAACTTGGCTGCGGCGGGAGCCTGGTCGTCGTCACGGCCGCACATGCGGAACATGTAAGGAAGACCGCGTTCGGTGACTTTTTCGTTGGTGGAAGCCGGGGTAATCATGATGATGTCTTCTTCATCCAGTACTTCGGAAGACGGGATGGTGGAAGAGGAGCAGTAAGCGCCCACAACACCGGCAACTTCAAGGTTGATCAGTTTGTTGGCAGCAGCCACGGCCTGTCTGGGGTCGCAGGCAGTATCCTGGGGATAAAGTTCGATCTTGTCATAGCCGGGGATGCCGCCCATTTCTTCGAAAACTTCAATGGCGGTGAGGACACCGTTTTTGATATCCGTACCGTCAGAGGCATAGGGGCCTGTCAGGGGGCTCATGGAACCGATCTTCAGGGTTTTTGCGTAAACACCACCGCAAAGAAAGGGAACCAGGATAAGGCCCATTGCCAAAAGTGTAACGACTCTTTTTCTCATCTTCTCCTCCTAAAAAATTATTGGTTGGCTGGCTGACCCAGATAGGCTTCGATTACCTTGGGATCATTCTGGATATCAGAGGGATTCCCTTCGGCGATCTTCACACCGTGATCAACACAAACAATATGATCACACACACCCATGACCACCTTCATGTCGTGCTCCACCAGGAGGACGTCAATACCGAGGTCTTTAATGCGTGCAATATCATGCATCAACTCTGAGGATTCAGAGGGGTTCATTCCGGCCGCAGGCTCATCCAGCAGCATCACCTGGGGTTCGGACGCAATGGCCCTGGCAATTTCCAGGCGGCGCTGCAGCCCGTAGGGAAGGCTTGAGGCAACGTCATCGGCATAGGAATCAACCCCCATGAACTTCAGGGCTTCCATGGCCTTCTCACGAATCTTTTCCTCTTCCCGGCGCTGGGACGGGGTTCTCAGAATGGAACCGACGATTCCTTTTCCGGTCCTGCAATGCCGCGCCACCATGGCGTTCTCCACCGCAGTCATCGCCGAAAACAGGCGGATGTTCTGAAAGGTTCTGGCGATGCCCTTTTCAAAGATCACATAGGGACGTTTACCTAGAATGCTCTGTCCGTTGAAGACCACATCCCCTTCGGAAGCCTTGTATACCCCGGTGAGGACGTTGAACACTGTGGTTTTGCCTGCCCCGTTGGGACCGATCAAACCGACGACCCGGCCGTTGCCGATGGTGAAACTCAAATCAGACAAGGCGAGAAGCCCGCCGAACCGAACACTGATATTTTTTAATTCTAATTCAGCCATAAAGAAACATCATTTCCGTTTAGATTACCCCCAAAACGCTAAAAAGCGCTTCTATAGCCTATTTGTAGCTTTCTGTAGCCCATTAAGTTGAGCTTGTCAACAAATAAAAAACCGGTTTTTCCAGGCAATACAGGGCAAAAACATGATGGTACAAGGGCGGATTTGCTTTTTTTAATGGTTTAACCATATAAGCTCGTTTTTGCTCTATTGTATAGGCCATGCCTACACAAACCTTTACATTAACCTTGACATTAAAAATCGATTCTGCCACACTGAAAGCCATACAACAACGGGAACCAAAATCCATGAAACCACACCTGACTGCAAAACAAAAGAAGTTATTGGATTATCTGGGGGAGGAAATCCGGCAAACCGGCACCGCCCCCAGCCTCAGAACGGCGGCTGCCGACCTTTCCGTGAGCCATGCGGCCGTGGCGCAAACCCTGAAAACCCTTGAAGACAAAGGGTATATCCGCAGAGAGGGGCGATACAGCCGGACCATTCACCTGCTGGACAACACCTCCGACACAGATGCGGCGGCGCGTCAGAAACAGATTCCCATTGTGGGACAGATCACGGCCGGTCTTCCCATTTACGCCCAGCAGGAGTGGGACGGCAGTCTCATCGTCGACGATTCGCTCTATCCCGGCGAAAATCTTTTCGCCCTGCGCATCCAGGGAGAGTCCATGAAAAATGCCGGTATTCTGGACCGGGACATTGCCATCTGCCGCCCCCGGCAGTATGCCCACAACAAGGAGATTGTCGTAGCCCTGATCCGGGGGGAGGAGGCCACGGTCAAACGGTTTTTCCTTCATCCCGGTTTTATCGAACTCCGTCCGGAAAATCCGGATTTCCGGCCCCAGACCTACGAGTTTGACGACATCCTCATCCAGGGCAAAGTTATCGGTATTGTCCGGCCTGCAGAGGCCATGGAGACGGATTAGGTATGCACACCGCACTATTCATGGGCACCTCCGGCTACTCCTACGGGGAATGGGTGGATGCCGGCATCTACCCCCAGGGCACCCACGCCGCCAACATGCTCCCCAGGTACGCCGAAACCTTCATGGCCACGGAACTCAACTACACCTGGTACCAGATGCCCAAAGCCCCGTCCCTGTCACGAATGCTGGACCAGGTGCAGGAAGGTTTCCGCTTTGCCGTCAAGCTCACCCGGACCATGACCCACGAAGTCCACAAAACCAACTGGGTGAAGGAGGCCATGCTATTCCGCCAGGGCATCGCCCCCCTGGTAGAGGGAGAGCGGCTGCTGAGCGTATTGATCCAGCTCCCCCCATACTTCCAGCGTACCCCGGACCGGCGGTCCTACCTTGCCGCCCTTCTGGATGAACTGGCAGGGCTGCCCCTGGCCGTGGAGTTCCGCCACCCCTCCTGGGTGAATGAACGGGTATTTTCAGAACTGTCCCGGCGGCGGATCACCCTGGTCACCGTGGATGCCCCGGAACTGCCCTATCTCTTTCCCCGGATCGACACCGTCACCAACCCGGGCCAGTTCTACCTGCGGCTCCACGGCCGGAACAGCCAGGGCTGGCGCTCCGGCAGCATGCAGAAGCAATTCGACTACGACTACAGCGAACCGGAACTCCGGGAACTGGCCGCCTTTATGGAAACCACCCTGATGCCCGAAGCGGAAACCGGGGTTGTCTTCTTCAACAACCACGTGCGGGGCCAGGCCCCAAAAAACTGCCTGCGCCTGAACAGCCTTCTGGGTGACACGTCCAACGACAACAATACGCCGCCCCGGTCAGACCCATGAGGCCCCGGTCCATCATCCATCTCAATGTGGCCGACTTTGCCGCCCGGGTGGAGACCTGCCTGGATTCGTCCCTGCGGGGACGCCCTATCGTCATCGCCCCCACAGGCGCAGCCAGGGCTGTGGTCTATGACATGAGCGAGAAGGCCTTCCGGGAGGGCATCCGCAAGGGGATGCCCCTGTCCCGGGTCAAACGGCTCCACCGGGGCATCCGGATTCTCCCCCCCCGGTTCAACCGGTACGAACAGGTAATGAAAGCCATATTCAAACAGGCCCTGACCTACACCCCGGTGATCGAATCCGGTGACAGGGACGGCCATCTCTTTCTGGACATCACCGGCACGGGCAGGCTTTACGGCCCGCCGCCGGATGTGGCCTTCCGGCTGCGCAAGGCCATGCGCAAGGATCTGGGGCTGGACCCCATCTGGTCCCTGGCCACCAACAAGCTGGTGGCCAAGGTGGCCACCCGGGTGGTAAAACCCGTGGGAGAATACATCGTTGGTGCGGGTGAAGAAGAAGCCTTCCTCGGCCCCCTGCCCATCCATCTTCTGCCCGGCCTGACCCGGGAAGAAATACAGGCCATCACCCGGTTCAACCTGTTTGAGGTCTCCCAGGCAAGGGAGCTGACCCCGGCCCAGCTCAGCGTGCCCTTTGCCGGCCGGGCCCGGCGCATCCACCAGGTGCTCCGGGGAATAGACCCGGCCCCGGTGGTCCGTGCGGACGGCAGCCACCTGAAAGCAGACCATGAATTTGCCGACGACACCAACGATGCCGATGACCTGAAGGGGGCACTTTCCGCCATGACGGCCGACCTCTGCCGCACCCTGCGCCGC
>JAKSBB010000218.1 GCA_022361315.1 Desulfobacterales bacterium | reverse complement strand
GTTTGGCCGTATTACGGCCGGCGAGAATCACCTCGTCAAAGGCCTTGGCCAGCAGGCGGCAACAGACGGAGCCGATGGCACCCGACGCACCCAATACCATGGTTTTGCCGGCGATCTTTTTCCCGCTTTCAATTTCTATCAGCCCCATGCGCCGCACGGCATCCGCCGCCGCCCAAAGGGCTCCGGAAGCCGAGTAAGAGTTGCCGGTGGTAATGGGAATATCCGCCTTTTTCGCCACGGTGAGCCCGGCATCCCCCACCACCTTGGTGAAGGCCCCGAGCCCCATGATCTGTGCGCCCATACGCTTGGCCATTCTCGCCGCCTGCAGAAGGCGTTTATAGGTAAATTCAGGGGTGTGAGAAAGCATCTGTTTCGGTGTGCCGCCCACCGTAATCAGCCACCCTTCCGCCTCCGCACCTGTAGGGGATTTGACCCCGGTGACCTTTGAGTACACCCAGGGCGGAGCATAGGCCACTACCTTTTCAACCGCATCCAGGAAAACCGGTGGTGCAAAACCACTCACAAAATCCACGGCTTTGTCCTTCTTCAAAAACTCCTTGGACAGGGGATGGATCACAAAGGCAAACCGATGGACACGCTTTTCCTTTCCCGATGGATAAACGATCCTGGGGTCCATCCGCTGCATGCTGATGATCTCCAGGATGTCGTCGGGATGAACCATGTCGGATTTTTTCTCCAAAGCGGCCAGAATCAGGGCTTCGATCACGTTGGGCGAGACCACCTGCTGGAGGATTTTCGGCGTGGTATCAATGATAACATCCACCCCGCGGGCCTTGAGAAAATCCACCCGGTCGTCATGCACCGTTGACGAGATTATAATTTTGCCACCGAGTTCCTCAATGGAGGTATCCCTGAGCAGACGGTAAAACCCCTGATTGGGCACCACGATGATATTGGCCTTCTGCATGGCCTTCTTGAGAATGTACTGGTTCCATTTTTTCAGAGGTACCACTGAGGAGGTCAGGCGCTTGCTTGGCAGCCAGTCTAAAATCTCATGGGCGCCCTTGGCATAGCGTTCAAATCCTTTCAGGGAATGCACCAGCTTTGAGATATCGTTTTCAATGACGGGATCGGCAAAGGTCAGATTATCCGTATACTCCGCCATCACCTTTGCCATCTTATAATTTGTAAGTCCGGAGAGAAACAGCACCTTCTGATTTTTGAAATAATCCTTGAATTTATGCTCCACAAACCTCAGGGACCACTCATAAGCAACATCCCTCAGGGCCGCACCCGTGGTGACGGGGGTCTGGACCTTCCGTCCCAGCCGCTTGATTTTATCGTCATGACGCCGGGTCAAATATCCGGATGAGATAGCGGGTGGAAACTTGACCTGCCCGACGCCGATGGCATCCGCCTTTGTGTCGCTTTCCAGCAGAAGCTGGGCAGCCTTGTCACGGCTGCCGTCCGTTCCGATTCTTTTGACCATGAACTGCTGGCCCAAGAATTCGGTTTCAAATTCATAGTCGTACTTACTGGGCCCGAGACTGATACTGATTACCTGTTTCACGTTTTCCTCCGATTACCCTTTCCGTACCTTTATCCGTTCACCTGCTATTCAGCCCGTTCAATATCCTGAATAGCGCTGGCCGGGCAGAGGTTTATCATTTCTGCCACCAGTTCTAGTTCTCCGTCACTTTCCGGCTGCCTGGCCACGTATTCGTACCCTTCGTCATGATTGGTGGAGAATATGGCCGGGGCCACCTCTGCACAGAGAGAACAATTGATGCAGTTGTCGTCCACATAGAATCGCCCTTCACAATTATCCGGCAGCCGTTTCGCCATGTTTACCCCGCCCGCCTAGTCCGACAGGTCCCGCATGATCTGCCGGACATCCCGAAGCAGACTGTCTTCTTCCTGATAATGCATATGAGCCCTACAGTATGGCGTGCCGTCAACGGCATTGTTCCGACAGGGTTTACCCGCTTTGGTATAGGCCTCGCACTTATAAGATTTGGATGACTCGGCAGCCCCCTTGCCATTACCTTTTTCCAGTTTTGTTTTTTCCCCTGCCCCCTTACCTGAGGCCGATTTTTCCGAGTCCTCTTTAGAGCTTGCCTTTTTCTTTGCTTCAAATCCGTCGTGAAGTACCAGGGGCCCTTCGTTTATTTTGCCGGACTGAACAATGTCGATGAGATAGTTGAACTCATCCTCGAACCCTTCCAGAAATGTATCCGGGTCCGGCATCAATCCCTTGTCCGAAGCAATACCGATGGTCACGGTGTCATTATAGCTGAATATACTGATGCCCAGCCCCACGACACCGGATCTGGGCACCCAGAACATAATGTTTGAAATTTCCTTACCGGCAAAATACAGGGGTTTTCTGGGGCCGGGGACGTTTGTCATCACGGCAGACGCCTTGTTGCCGAAAAACTGGGCCGCCTGTTTGGCCACGGCCGACGGAAATACCCCGATGGCGGAGAGCAACCCGAAGTTTACCCAGGGATCTGCTGAAGTTTTCAGCTTGTTCATCCGGCGCTGCACCTCTTTGAGCCGCAGTATGGGATCCTCCAGATAAACCGGCAGTTTTAAAAAGACCAGGGAGAACTTGTTTCCCAGCTCAAATTCGGTGCCGGGCTTTCTGATATTCACCGGCACAGCCACCTTCAGATCCAGTTCATTGATGGGGGTATTCTTTGTTTTAAGATACCGCCGCATGGAACCGGTCACCGTGGCAATAAGTACATCGTTCAGGGTGGCTGAGCTGATGGCTTTTCCCAGTTTTTTAACCCTGTCCAGGGGGATGGGATCGGTCCAGGTGACCTGCTTGGCCACCTTGAGTTTCCCCTTAAACGCAGTGTTCGGGTCTGTGCTCATGGCCGTATGGCGAGACAGCACACCGGCGATATCCGACGGAATACCGGCAATGGTTTTCAGCATACAGCTTACCGATTTGGGATTCCGGGCCGCCTTTTCCATCTCCCGGATCACTTTCTTGCTGATCTCCTGGCCCTTCTGCACCTGTTTTCGCGTCGTGGAGATCATTGAATTGAATGATATCTCCGGAAGTCTTCTGCGTTGCCGGACGCCGGGCTCAACCGCTTTGGGCCAGGGGGCATCCGCTTCCATATCTGCTGTGGAATGCAGTACATGCATCAGCGCAATGCCGTCTGCAATGCAGTGGTGGAGACGGAAAAATAGGGCGCATCCCTCTCCGTAATTTTCAATCAGATGGATATCCCACAGGGGTTTGTTCCGGTCCAGCGCCGTGGTCATCAGGTCGGAGACCAGGGCGGAAAGTGCATTTTTATCCCCCGGTGCCGGCAGGGCCACCCGGTGAAGATGTGATGCCAGGTCATAATGCTTGTCGTCCACCCACTTGGGTAACCCCAGCCCCGTCAGAGGACGGACCACCTTCTGCCGAAACCTGGGAAAGCTGGCAAGCCTGGCCTCCACTGTCGCATACAGACGATTGTAATCCAGCGGCTCCTTAAACTCCCAAAATCCGGTAATCACCATCAGATTTACCGGGGTATCCATTGACAACCAGAAATTATCCGCCTGTGTCATCGTCTCTGACATATGCCACCTCCGGGAAAAAGTATTAAAAATAAACGCAAATATTTCCGGTAACTTCCGAATTATTTGGAAGATGGATTTCGGTGAATAGCCGTGTCAGCCGTTGTCGAATCCATTTCCACAATTTGAGTCCCAAAATTAGCGTTTCGAAGTATGAACAAATTCTATCGAACAGCTCCCTTCATACCGTCTCTTCGAAGAAAAAGTCAACACTTTGTTTTATGATTGCTAATTTTTTTAAACCCATGGCATGAACACTCAAAATCCATTTATTTTTGGGCATATTAGATCATCTGATCATTTCAAGAAAATTCAAAAAAACGCAAAAAAAACTTGACACATATAACGCAATGCATCATATTTGCGTCATGACACATTGCGTTAAAACGGTTCGTGAAATATGCCATCGGTATTTACGATAATCAGGAGAAGAAAAATGACAGCAACAAAAAAAGACAAAAAAGAATCCAGATTCTACGTGACGAAAACCATTAACGAAGCCAAAGCCAAGCTGGAAGACAAGGTCAACACCGCCAACGAAAAATACATCGAGAAGCCGGTAAAGAAAAGCCGCGAATTCATCTCAGAGCTGAAGGCCGACCCTGTAAAAACCATCGAAGACCTCATTGACGACGGCAGAGAAGCCATTGAGCGGGAAGCCAACTCCCGGATGGACAGCCTCAAGGAAAACGTGGAAACCAGAAAGACCAAGATGCGCGAGCGGATGGACAAAATAAATAAGGAAACCCGCAAGGTATACGAAGGCATTGAAAAAGATGCCCGCCTGGTTGTGGACGACATGATTGATGCCGGTAAAAAACAGCTGGACCGCATTCCCGGAAAAAAGAAAGTTGAAAAGAAACTTTCCGCGGCCCTCAACGCCATCCCCTCTAAGCTGAACCTGCCCTCCAAAGAAGAGATTGAAGGTCTTGTGTCTGGCATCGACGGCGTCAGCAAAAAAGTAGACGATTTGAACCGGGATTTTTCAAAAGCTTAATATATCCGGGATTTTTCAAAAGCTTAATATATAAGGAGGCCCCATGCTGAAAATTAAAAAATATGCCAACGGCAGATTTTTCAACACCGAAGAAAAAAAATACATCAAGCCCGAAGAAATGGCTGAACTCATCAAAAAAGGTGAAGAAATCAAAGTCACCCTGACCAAGACAGGAAAAGATATCACGGAAAAGGTCATCGCCCAGTTCACCGAGAAAAAAGCAGAAAAGAAAACCAAGAAGGCCAAAGCCAAGAAAAAACCCGAGCTTCCGTTCATCAAAACCGACAAACTGGTTAAATGGATCGGTGATACCATTGACCAGAAAATTGAAAAGCTCATGGACGTTGTCAAGCTGCCCTCCCGTGACCAGGTCACCCAGCTGGATCAGAGCATCAAAGAACTGAATAAAAAAATTGATGAACTGAAACTGGCCCAGGAAAAGGCGACAAAAGAAAAAACCGGTGCAGCGAAAAAAACGGCAACACCCAAGACGGCCCCAGCCAAACCCGCTGCAGCCCCCAAGGCCTGAGTCCCCAACGCATTTGCGACCTTGACAAAACCTGCCGGTCCATGACTTTATAGTCCGGCAGGTTTACGCAGCCCGCCGGCAACCCTTAAACCCAACCCCTTATATTAAGGCCGGCAGGTATACGCAGGACGGATTTGTTTTGGAGGAGGAAAGATGCACCGGATAAAAAAGTACGCCAACAGGAAACTGTACGACACAACGGATAAAAAATATGTCTCCAGAAAACGTCTTTCGGAATTAATCCGCAAAGGCGAAGATATCGTCATCACTGACAACGAGACCGGTGAAGATATCACCGCCTCCATTGTGTCCGGACTTATCGCCGCCAACAGCGGAAAATCAGGCGGGAAAGTTTCCTCCGGCATACTGATTCAGCTTTTCAGAAAAGGTGGGAATGCCGTTACCGACTACGCAAAGCGTTATGTTTCACTCTGGCAGAAGTCACTGACCCTGGCCGAAGATGAAATTGACACCATGGTGAAAACCCTTGTCCGGAACAAAGAGCTTACACGGGCAGAGGGAAACCGGCTTAAAAAGGAGATCACGGGATTTACCACTTCAGTGAAAGACTGGATTTCGGACATCATTGATGCCAGGCTCAAGGAAGTAATCTCCGCGGCCAATCTGGTATCAAGGGACCAGTTTGACGATCTTCACGCCCGTGTTCAGACCCTGGAAGAGAAGCTGGCCCACTACGAGCAGCTGCATTCAGAGGAACAGGTGCCCTCAAAGACAGATCAGCCTGAAGCGCCCACCAAAGAAAAGGCGCCACAAAAGACCTGAGGCAGAAACCGATTGCAATGAATTAAGGGACCCTGATGCAGATTCACCGTCAGCCAACCCAACAATACGATAAGGATGAAACCCATGCTCCCGGATTATTTTGAGTTTTCCCTTCCCACAAAACTGGTATACGGCATCGGCATCCTGGATTCCATCCAGGGTGAAACCGCCGGATTCGGCAAACGCAACGCATTATTGGTCACCGATGAAATCCTTTTAAAAACCGGGTTGGTGGATAAGGTGAAGGATGGGTTTAAAAAGACGGACATCAGTGTTGCAGCCGTTTTCGATCAGGTGCCTCCCAACTCGGACATTGCCGCCGTAACAGCCTGCGCCGAAGCCGGGAAAAAAGCAAAGTGCGACATGGTCATTGCTGTGGGTGGCGGCAGTGTCATTGATACCGCCAAGGTGGCCAACCTGCTGATGGTCAAAGGCGGCAAGCTGGAAGATCACATGGGTGCATATCTTCTGGATAAATCAGAGGCACTTCTGCCCTTCATCGTTATTCCCACAACGGCAGGTACCGGTTCGGAAGTCACCAAGGTAGCCGTCATTGCCGATCCGGCCAACGACGTTAAACTTCCCTTTGCAGAAGATCAGTTTCTGCCGCAGCTGGCCATCCTTGATCCCTGGATGACCGTTTCCATGCCCCCCAGGCTAACGGCCTATACCGGTATGGATGCTCTGGTACATGCCATTGAAGCCTATGTGGATAAAGAGTGGTCTCCGGCGTCTGATGCCCTTGCCCTTCACGCCATTAAGCTGATCACCGATAACATTCTGATTGCCGCCCACAGCCCGGAGAACCTAGAAGCCAGAGGCGCCATGCAGGTCGGCTCATTTCTCGCCGGGGTGGCCTTTTCCCATTCCATGGTGGGGATGGTCCACGGTATTTCCCACGCCCTTGGCGGGGTCTACCATATTCCCCACGGACTGGCCAACACCCTCATCCTGCCGGAAGTCATGGCTTACAACCTGGATGCCCGGGTGAACAGATATGCCGATGTTGCCCTGGCCATGGGGGTTTCCTTTCCCACCATCGTCAGCGACAGCCAGAGTGTTATCAAAACCGGCGCTATAGATCTCGTTTCCAAAGCGGTTAGAAAAACAAGTCTGACCACGGTTAAGCGCATCGTGGATGAAAAATCACATAAGGTACGGGACTTTGCCGTACAAAAATTGTCCAACTTCGGCTTTGTGGACGGATGGATCCGCCGCCAGGCTGCCCTTGCCGGCATCGAAAAGGTACGAATGCTCAATCGCCAGCTCGCCTTTCTCACCGCTATGCCCCTGAATCTGAAGGATGCCGGCATTGAAGACGAACTTGAACGGCTGGACCAGGTGGCGGAAACCGCCATGGAAGACGGTTCCATGCTGTACAATCCGGTGGAACCCGACCGGGAAGCCGTCATGGACATTGTGGAACGGGTGTATTTCTCAACGGAAACGCCCCTGGAAGTCACCCCGGAGGATCTCAAGCCCGCAGGCATAACCGGGTCCACAGGCAGCGGTCCGTCCAATGTATTCAAGGACAGCGAGATGCTTTGCGAAGTGCTGACGGAGTTCTACGAAAAACTCAAGGAGACCCCGGGAATCGGACCGAATCTGGCCCGGACCAACCTCTGCGTCCAGTTCAGATACAGCAACCCGGATGCCGTCATCACCATTGATGCCACCGGAGACGAAACCCGTATCCTCACCGGAGAATTCGACGGTACACCCGAAGTCACCATGTCCATGAATGCGGACTTTGCCCACAAGTTCTGGCACGGCAAAGCCAACCTGGTGACGGCCCTGACCCGCCGTCAGGTCAAGGCCAAGGGCAACGTACCCAAGACACTGAAGTTGCTGCCCATTCTCAAGCCGGCCTATGATCTGTATCCGGCATTCCTCAGGGATAAAGGGCTGGAAGATCTCATCATGTAATTATCTAAAACAGCCCCTCTACTCCTGAGGGGCCACAATATATTAACTCATATCCCGCTGGCCATGGGAGGCAATCACCACCCACCCTCCCGGTGCGTCCGCGGCACGCAACACAGGGGCAAAAGACTTATGACATCCGAAAAACCTTTATTTTTTACCGATCCGGACGATCTGGCAGAATTCGTAATTGATAAAATGGGGCTGGATATCAACGTTGGCATGGTTCTGGGGTTAGGAAAACCCAACCACATCGCCAACGCCCTGTTTAACAAGGCCATGGAAAATCCGGCCATCAACCTGAAGATCCTCACGGCCATTTCCCTGGAACCCCCATCCTGGTCCAGTGAACTGGAACGCCGTTTCATGCAACCCCTGGTGGAACGTATCTGGGAAGGCTATGTTGACCTGGACTACATCAAGGCGGTTCGAAAAAGAGCCCTTCCCCCCAACATCAAGGTCTCCGAGTTCTTTTATAAGGCCGGCGGTTTTCTCAACGATGTCCACATGCAGCAGAACTATATCTCCACCAACTACACCCATGCCGGCAGGGACCTGAAGGCCAACGGAATGAACGTGGTTGCCCAGCTTCTGTCCAAGAAGGATATCAACGGCAAAACCATGTATTCCGCCTCCTGCAACTCCGACACATCTCTGGACGCATTCAAACAGATGAAAGAATACCAGCGCCAGGGCAAACGGGCCCTGAATATCGGCCAGATCAACACCAATCTCCCCTTTATGTACGGGGATGCCGTGGTTCCGCCGGACACCTTTGATGCCATTCTGGAAGGGCCTGAATTTCACTTCGGCCTTTTTGGCGCCCCCCGGGAATCCGTCAACACCACGGACTACGCGATCGGCCTCCATGCATCCAGCTTGATTCAGGACGGGGGCACCCTGCAGATCGGCATCGGCTCTCTCGGGGATGCCATTGCCTATGGCCTCAAGATGCGGCATACCCAGAACGACCTGTACAACCAGGCCCTTAAAGATTTTGGTGTCACAGATAATTTCGGTGATGTGGTCCGTTCTGTTGGCGGCACCGCCCCTTTTGAGGAAGGCTTATACGCCTGTACGGAAATGCTGGTGGACGGCTTTCTCCACCTTTACAACGCCGGCATCATGAAGCGGAAGGTTTACGACAGCATCCCGCTGCAACGCCTTCTGAACGAAGGCAGAATCCGTGTTAACCAGAAAGTGACGCCTGAACTCCTTGACCTTCTGCTGGACACCCATGCCATACACCCCACCCTCACCCGGAAGGATTTCGACTTCCTTAAGGAATTCGGCATCCTGAAACAGGCGATTACCTGGAACAACGGGCAGATTGAAATAAACGGGGAAAGCTTCACCCCGGACCTAAGGGATGCTGACTCCCGGGAGCGCATCAACGATACCTGCCTGGGTGACCGCCTGATTGACGGTTACTGGGCCCATGCCGGTTTCTTCCTCGGCCCCAGGGATTTTTACAATGCCCTCAACGCGATGCCGGATGCAGAGCGGGCCGGTATCAACATGACATCCGTGCTCCACACCAATCAACTGTACGGCAACAACCCCTATGCCAGCGAGGAGCTGAAACTCCTCCAGCGGGGCAAGGCCAGGTTCATCAATGCCGGCCTGATGGTTATGCTCTCCGGGGCCGTGGTATCAGACGGTCTGGAAGACATGCGGGTGGTCAGCGGTGTCGGCGGTCAGTACAACTTCGTCTCCCAGGCCCACGCCATTGAAGATGCCCGGGGCGGCATCATGATCCGCAGTACCCGGACCAAGGGCAGCGAGACCAGTTCCAACGTGGTTTTCAATTACGGCCATACCACCATCCCAAGACATCTGAGGGACATGATCATTACAGAATACGGCATCGCGGATCTCATGGGAAAAAGTGACAATCAGGTCATAAAATCCATCCTGAACGTCACCGATTCCCGGTTCCAGGACGGCCTCCTGCAGAAAGCCAAAGCCGTCAAAAAGGTGGAAGCCTCCTACCAGATCCCGGACCGCTTCAGGAACAATACCCCTCAGCGCCTGGAAGACGTCATGAAAAAATTCAGGGATAAAGATCTTTTCCCGGTCTTTCCCTTCGGCACGGCCTTTACAAAAGAGGAAATCGTGATCGGTAAATCCCTGCGCATGTTCAAGGAAAAAATGGCGGACAGCAAACTCGCTGTCGTCCCCGGCCTCGTCTGGCAGATGATGTCAGCAGCACCGGCCGCGGCAAAGCCCTATCTTGAACGTATGCAGCTGGACAATCCCTCCGACCGGAAGGAAAAACTCATGCAGAAAATTGTTCTCACCGCCTTGAAACAGGCCGGCGAGATCTAATTATTCCATCATTCAAATAAAAAAGCGCCGCTGTCTGGGGTTTCCCCAGACAGCGGCGTTTCTTGGTTTTTACGTCGGCTAAAGCTTAGATCTTGCTTTTAGCCCACACGAAACTCATCCCGGAATACGGATGAGAGATCTTCCTTCTTCCTGTTCTTTGCCTGTTTTTCGCCTTTCAACGGGATCAAATAGTCGCTTGGGCTGCCGAAAGGCGTGCCGATCCAGGAATGATTCCCGAAACTCAGCAGGGTGCATCTCCCCTTGCTTCCGGACATTTTACGAAAAATAGTCATAGTTCACACTTCTCC
>JAKSBB010000925.1 GCA_022361315.1 Desulfobacterales bacterium | reverse complement strand
GTCTTTCCCACGTCCGCTATGGTCAACGGGTTACACCAGACCATGAGTATGTTTCTTGGCGGGGCGGGTTTCCGGGCCGCCAGGGCACTGAAAAACTGATCCGTGATCTGTTCGTTGGTAAATCCCAGTTCTGCGGCCCGGGCAAAGGCCTCGTTCATGATGGCATTTAAAGATGTTTCTTTCTCAGGCAGAGTGGTGTTGCTGACCATGGTGCCGGCCCCCCTGTTGGTGGTGAGTGTGCCCTCCGAAGACAGTTCTGCATAGCCGGCGGCCACGGTGTTCCGGTTCACGGACAATATGGCGGACATATCACTGCAGGACGGTAATGAATCTCCGGGACGCAGCTGTTTTGAGTGGATCATGCCCCGGATCTGGCGTTTGAGCTGCTCTTTTATGGAGAGCGGGAGTTTTTTATCAATGGTGAAGTTGGTGGTAAAATTCATATTATCCTAATACACTAGTACAAGAATGGCTGTCAATGGGATAAATGAATTTAAAGCGGGTACCGGATATCAGGGTGAGAAGGTGTCGGGAGGAAAAAACAGGAGAGAAGACATGGGGGCTTCTCTCCTGCTGGAATCAGGACGTCCTATGCATTCCCGTTGGCACAGACTGCATGGGTCCTGGAACCGTCTAAAGACTGCCGGATGCTTTGAGCTGAGTCACTGCCGCATCATAGGATTTGATCATCTCAGCACTGTCCGGGTGGTGCTTGGAAAAGATCAGATACATCTGCTGGGTTTTCAGCGGGGAGGAGGTGGCAAATTTGCCGTCTGAATCCGCACCGAGTATGACCAGGGACTCCGCCTTGCCCACATCCGAGTTCTCAATCAGAATATCGGCGCGGTCACCGTTCAGCATTTTCCATGCAAGATCGGCCGTGGATACCAGGTTGGCCTTGATCCCTTTTTCTTTCAGGGGTTTTTCGTACCAGTATGAGGTGATGCCCACAACCCGCAGGTTTTTTGCCTTAATATCATCCAGATTTTTTATATCCAGACCGTTGGGAAATTTGCTTTTTTTGTAAAATCCCACCTCTTTTGACACGGCAAGCTCGTTTTCAGGGTAGAGCACTTCCTTCTGTCTTTCAGGGATTTTGGACCAGGTGAAGGTGGCGATGTAATCCCCTTTTTTGGTCAGCTCGTACACCCGCTTCCAGGGCATGAATTTAAACTGCACCTCATGCCCCATCTCTTTAAACACCTTGTCAATGATCTTAGAGTGCAGACCATACCCATCAAGATTTTTCCCTGAAAACGGCGGCCATTCCCCGGTGGCAATAGTGACGGTTCCTGCTGTGGCTGTGAGGGTTGGGATAAAAAAGAATCCAAATACAAACAGTGCGATCAGTTTTTTCATGCTGGGTTTCCTTCATCTTAGAGTTTGTCAAGTTTGTCCGGTCCCGGGAGGTATTGTCACAATCCATGAAAATACACCCCGGGTGTCCGATGTTGCACACCTGTAACGTTACAGGTTGTGCCATTTGTATATGGTGCCGGTCCGTTATAAGGCCTGATTCCCCGTGTCAGGCCAAAAACAGCCGCAATCCGCGGCAGTAAATCCACTTAGATCTAAGATGAGTATAGTGATAGCAAGTGTGGTGCCAGTAGTTTTGGATCATTGGGAAATCCGGATTTAGTCGCCGGAGGTTACCTCATTCATAATCGCGTCATACCTGCCGGATGCCTTGAGTTTTCTCAATCCGTCAACAAAAAGGTCCAGAAACCGTGGCCCGGCCTGCTTTGAAAACATGATGAACATGTCGTCTTCTTTCAGGGGCTTGGGGTTGTTGGTGAATAATGCGGCCTTTTCCGCAGGAAACAGGTTGTGGATGGAATGGTATCCTACCAGCAGGGAGGTGGGGTAAAGATCGATCCGTTTGGCCAGCACTTTTTTAAAGTTGGCATCACTTTCCTGGACGGCCTCCACCTTCAATCCTTTTTCCTTGAGAAGGGTTTCGGTGAAGTCGGAGGCCATGACACCGATTTTAAATGTCTTCAGGTCATCCCAGGAATCCCATTGGACGACTTTGTCCTTCAGGTGAAAAAAG
>JAKSBB010001087.1 GCA_022361315.1 Desulfobacterales bacterium | reverse complement strand
TTCCCAGGGCCACGGGGAGCATCATTCTACAGGTGGCCGCCTGGCTGTTGACCACAACGGAGACGGTGAACATGGCCAGAGCAAAGGTCCAGGGGTAGTTCTGAACCATCTCTACGATACCGGCCTTGAAAGAGGGCAGGGCGAACTTGAAGTAGGTATCGCTCATCCAGGCAATACCAAAGATGGCGATGGCCGCTACCATACCGGATTTAAAAACAACGCCTTCCGGTACCTTCGAGGCGTTGGTTTTGGTCACCAGGAGGATCAGACCACCGAAGGCTAACATCATCATCTGAATAATCACGGACATTTTAATGGCCTTTTCACTGCCGGCAATGGTCCGGATTTCCGGGAACATGGCAATCACCACAATGGTGAGCAGGGCCAGTACGAAGAGAATAACGGACTGGCGGGCACTTTTGGGGAGGGTTTCGTTCAGGGTTGTGGCAGTGGTTTCCTCGATTTTTTTTCGCCAGGTGGGGTCCTGCATCCGTTTCCGGTATTCCGGGTCATCCGCTAACTCGGCCCCCCGGCGCATGCTGTAAAGGGACATGGCAATCACACCGGTAAGGGTGGCAGGAATGGTCACGCTGAGAATGGACAGCAGGGTAATACTGGCATTGAGATCGGTGAGCTGGGATAGGTAATAGACGACGGCTGCCGATATGGGGCTGGCTGTGATCCCCATCTGGGAGGCCACCGAGGCTGCTGCCATGGGCCGTTCCGGCCGGATATTATTTTTCAGGGCCACATCGCCGATAATGGGCATAACGGAATAGACTGCATGACCGGTGCCCAGCATAAAGGTCATGGTGTAGGTCACAAGGGGACCCAGGATGGTGACCAGCCTGGGGTTGGATCTCAGCAGACGTTCGGCCAGCTGAAGCATATATTTCAAACCGCCTGCCGCTTCAAGTACGGAGGCGCAGGTCACCACGGCCATGATGATGAGCATCACCGTCACCGGAGGAGATGTCGGCGGCATCTGGAAAACAAATACCTCAATGGCTAAACCGATCCCCGATACAACGCCGAGACCGATACCTCCGTAGCGGCTGCCGATATAAAGCATTAAAAGCAGAAATAAAAACTGAATGTACAGCATGGTTAATTCTCTCCTTATTTAGTCGTGTCATTGTTAGGCAATAGTTGGACAGTGGATCTGGCCCTGATAATGCCGGGCAACACCAAGACCTATCCTAATAAAGAAGAAGCGGGTGGGAAACCTTATGAATTTAAAGACTTTTTAAATCTTTGTGGCTTTTTTGTTCATTTTGTTTACGCAGGTCATCAGCGAGAGGGGGGAGGTTTGGTCCGAACCTACAATGGGAGGCGTTCTATCTTACTAGATGAAGGCCAAAGGACTTGGCTGTGGCCACTGCCCGGTGGAATTCTTCAGGGCTCACCGGCCGGGACAAGCCGTCCTTTTTCCAGGCGTTCCCCACCGGATGGTATTGGGACATGACATTGACCCGGCTGTCAGGTGAGATTTCCGTGGCAAGAAATTCAAGGATTTTTTCCGTGCCGGACAGATTTTCCGGCAATACAAGATGGTGGACCAGAAGTCCTGAAACGGCGATACCGTTTTCATCCAGCGCCAGAGTTCCCACCTGACGATGCATGATCTTAACGGCCTGTCTGGCAATCTCCGGGTAATCCGGTGCATTGCAGGCCATAGCGGCAACTTCGGGGCTCCAGAATTTGAAATCGGGCATGTATATGTCGACGATGCCCTCAAGCAGGGTAAGGGTCTCAGGACTTTCATAACCGGAGGTGTTGTAAACCAGGGGGATGTTCAATCCTTTATCGATGGCCAGGTCCAGGGCCTGAAGTATGAACGGCACCACATGGGTCGGCGTCACCAGGTTGATATTGTGGCAGCCTTTCTCCTGCAGCAAAAGCATGGCGCCTGCAATTTGATCCGGTTCGGCTGCATCTCCCTCTCCCCGGAGGCTGATATCATCATTTTGACAGAAACAGCACCCCAGGTTGCAGTGGGAGAAGAAAATGGTTCCGGATCCCATTGTACCCGATATGGGCGGTTCTTCGCCAAAATGGGGCATGCACCCGTACACCACGGCTTTATCCAGCGTATTACACAACCCTCTTTCTCCCTGTGTCCTGTCACTGCCGCAGTCTCGGGGACAGAGGGTGCAGGCAGATAGTTTCCGGAATGCCGAAGGCAGGGCGGTGGCAAGTTTTTCTTTCTTTTGTCGCAGTTGATCGTCAGTTAGGCGATTTGTC
>JAKSBB010000359.1 GCA_022361315.1 Desulfobacterales bacterium | reverse complement strand
GGCCGTCCCCTAATATCACCAGCTTACAACCGGGCCTCCGGGATACCACGCGCCTGAACAGGCGTATCAGATTGACAAACCCCTTAACCGGCTTAAACCTGCCACAGGCAACAATATACTCCTCGCCTGTCAACCGGTTAAACGCTTCATTGTCCGGCAATTTCCGGCTCATCCGACGCAATTGATCATGATCACAGAAGTTATAGATGACGCCGGTTCGTTCGGCCGGCATGGGAAACATATCCCGGAACTCTGCCATTGATCCCCCGGTGTTAAAATTGGCCATGGTCAGCCGGTACCGGAACAATTTGAAAAATAGTTTAATCAGTACCGCTTTAAGCGGCTCTTTCACGGCCAGCACCGACCCCATGGGGTGACGAACCGATATCACCCGCCCCCGGGTGAAAAGGGAGACCATGTTGAACATATTTGCCCTGTCCTCAAAGCTGACCAGCACATCCAGCTTCCGGGACCGGGCAATCGCGGTTAATTGAATATACTGCAGGGGAAAGCAAAGAAGCTTTTGCAGGGTAGAACGCCGGGTATCCAGACGGCTGAGACGGACCAGATTTTTCTCAAGCCGGGCGGCCCTGCCAGCATCCGGATGAAGGGGCATCTCAACGGTGTTGTCAATGACCATCATCACGGCATCGTCAAAGTATCGGTCGCACAGATCAAAGACCTGAAGCGCCATTTTCTGAGCCCCGCCCACCTCCAGGCAGTTGATCAGAATGCCTATTTTTTTACCGGATCCCACTTCGTTATTTCCTCACCTGATAAGAAACTGACCATACCAAGAAACGTACCTGCCATTCCAACGCAAAAGAAATAGCCCAGACCGGAAACCTTTACGATCTTCCGGATCAAACCGCTTCTCTCTCCGCTTTTGGACGCAAGCCAGGGATAGAGAAGGCAGAAGAGATAGCCTGCCACCTGAGTGATAAACACGGCTCCGTAAAAAGTTCTCCCGGAGAGTGCCAGTCCGAGGCTGGATAAGAATACTACGATCAGCGCAACGGGCAACAGACGCCGCATCACCTTGTTGATAAACAGCCCGGCGCTGAATGCGCCGTACCTGAAAGGATTAAACAACATGCGATTCAACCACAACCCTCTCAGGCTGGTGGAAACGATTCGCCTGCGGCGGGTCAGTTCATGGTGAACACTTCTGGAAGGCATCCGGATATATGCCATTGCCGCCGGATCAAATGCAAAGGAGAAGCCCTGCCCGGTAACTGTCAGTGAAATATAAGCGTCATCCGTCACCCCCGGCGGGACAGTTCTGAACAAGGACTTCCGTATGGCGTAGAGCTTTCCGTCGTGGGACGTCACACTTTGTCCGACCCTCACTTCCATCTGTTTGATCACGGAATCCCATCGGATATAGGTCTGCTGTCCGGATTCGATCTGCGAGACCTTTTCCCGGACCACCCGCTGTCCGCATACACCACCAATATCCGGATCCCTGAACCAGGCAACCAGTTTCTCCAAAACGTACGGCTCGACTAAGGCATCCACATCGGAAAAGACGATGATCTCTCCTTGGCACAATCCCACCCCATGGTTAAGACAATGAATTTTCCCAAGGTGATCTTCAAAATGATGAAACCGTATCCGCTCCGATGTCGCAGACCCGGCGATATCCTTTGAGCGATCCTGACTGCCGTCCGACACCAGTATCAGTTCCAAGCGGTCTTCCGGATAGTCCATCGCCAGGAAATTATCTATTTTCTCGGACAGCAGGGTATCGGCATTGCGAAACACGACCAACACGGATACAAAAGGTAACGGAAGTGGCTCATCCATATCAGGATAGGGATCATTTTTAATGAAAAAGGACAGGCAGTACAGCAGCAGCGGGTAAAACAGAAAAACACCCAGGGCCGTCAGGCATCCTCCCCAAAACAGGACCCACAATGCCAGATCAATCCCGCCCATATGCATCTTCCATCTCCTGTTGGGAAAGAAAGAACACCACCTGGGATATGGACATGATCAGGATAAAAAACTTATGGTCCACCAGGGTTTTAAGCAGGCAATAGGCACAAACCGTTAAAAACGACACCAGATAGGCACTGGTCATATCTCTTTTAAGCTCATTTCCAAGAAGATCGTAATTATTGATGGCGGTTAAAAAATCCCTGAATATCCTGAAGAGCAGTCCAAAGAAGGTCAGCAGCCCCAAAATTCCCACCCCCACCAGGATATCAAGATAGGTATTGTGCGCACCACGCTCCTGGAGTTCGAAGAACATTGTTTCCGGGGATGCCAGCCATACCTGGGGAAAGGAGTTGGTGCCCGTACCCAGGATCGGATTATCGGAAAATGATCTCAGGGCCACACGGATATAGGCTGCCCTGCGCTGAAACGATACATCCGGACGGTCACTGAGCAACGTTTTCTGCCGGCTGACATAGGTATCCGGAATAGCGGCCACGCCCACAAGCATCATTACCCCCACACCGGAGACCGCCAGACCGAACAACCGGGGATGAAACCTGTGACGGTTTGATATCAACAAAAGAATCCCCATGACAAAAAAGATGAGAAAGCCCCCCCTGGACTCAGAACTTATCAGCCCCATGACGTTACAGAGCACCAGCCCCAGGTAAAAGAAAAATGCCATGGGGGACCTGGCGTTCAATATCTTTTGAACCATCGGCGGGATAACAAATACGGACATCAGGGAAAGATTATTGGCCCCGGTGGTCAACCCATAAGCCGCACGGGTATACTCACTTTCATAAAACGGGTTGATTCCGAGAAAATAATCCAGCCCGGCGATGGCCCCGTTCAATCCCGTGGCCATGGCAAGAATTAACGGCAATTTCCCGAAAAGCCCCTTTTCAGTGATGAAAGACAGGTTGATGAATACAAATACATAGACCTGGATAAGTACCACAAGACCGTCCCAGGCATCGGCAGGATAAGGAGATATCAGGCTCGACATCACATTGACGAAAAAAAACAGCAAAAACCACTTGTTGAGGTTGTTTGAAAACAGCGGCGGCATGTGTTTACCCGACATCAGATATATCCCCAGAATTGCCACTAAAACCAGGGTGATATACCAGTCCAGTGGAACCACCGGCGTTATCTGGCGCCAATAATAAAAGGGGATTGTACACAGAACCGAATAGTAGACAAACTGGCTGAACGGGTGGGATAGTATGCCGGATTCAGATGACATAACGCATCAGGCTTTTCTTTAAAAAGTACTGATCCACAAAATAGCGGTTCAGATCCGAGCAGGGATCATATTCAAGTATGTAAGTATACTTATGCGGTCCCTGGGGGATCTCATACCGCATAAACACATTAACCGCGCAGAAAAAAGACTTGGTTTCCCGTTTGGCAACTTTGGTTTTCACCATTGCCTTACAACGGATGGTAATTGCATTCTCATCTCCGATAGGCGTATCCGTATCCACCCGCATGTGCTTTTCATTCATATCCACAAGCACACCGCAGGGATCTCCGTGGGAGAGAAAGCAATCTTTATAACTTTGATCCGAATTGCAAAAATAGACTTCACCCTTGGTTTGTGTCATCCGGTCCAGACCGCGCTTGTTGGCGTATCGTT
>JAKSBB010000970.1 GCA_022361315.1 Desulfobacterales bacterium | reverse complement strand
GACTCGATCAGCTCATCGCTGGGCAGGTTCAGCTCGCAGACCTTCTCCTTGCCGGCCTTCTGCGTCAGCTCGTCGATCATGTCCAGCAGCGTAAAAATCTGCTCGTGACCGAACTTGATCGCGTCCAGCACGTCCTGCTCGCCGACCTCCATCGCGCCGACCTCGATCATGTTCACGCCGTCGCGGTGGCCGGACAGCACCAGGTCGATGTCGGAGTATTCCATCTGGGCCATCGTCGGGTTGACGACGAACTGGCCCTCGACGCGTGCGACACGCACCGTGGCGACGGGGCCGTCAAACGGCAGCGAGCTCATCGTCAGCGCCGCGGCGGCCGCCGTGCCGGCGATCACGTCCGGGTCGTTCTGACCGTCGGCGCTCTCGACCCAGCACTGGATCACGACCTCGTCGTAAAAGCCCTTAGGAAACAGCGGACGGACCGGACGGTCGATCATCCGCATGGTGAGGATTTCTTTCTGGTTGGGCGCGCCCTCGCGCTTGCGGAAGCCGCCGGGGAACTTGCCCATCGCGCTGGGCCGCTCGCGGTAGTCGACCTGCAGCGGGAAGAAGTCGATGCCCTCGCGCGGCGTGCCGCGCACCACCGCCGCCAACACCGTCGTGTCGCCGTGCGTGGCAAACACCGTCGCGTCGGCCTGCTTGGCCCACTTGCCGGTCTCCAGGATAAGCGGACGCCCGCCAAACTCGCGCTCAACGATCACATGTGACATAAGGTCTGATCCTTCCGCCGCCACGCATCAAACGCTTCTCGGGCGCGGCGGCTATGTTGGGGACCCGACCAGAGGAAGGAGACAGTTGGCATCGTGCCCTCGGCAAGGGCGCGGTGGCGACTGCCACCCTTCTCTAACACCGACGAGGCGTCGAGTGCCGGGTCCGGCTTGATAAAAACGCGAACGGTCGTGCCCGTCCGCTCGCGTGTGTTCGTGTCTTACTTACGCAGGCCAAGCTTGCCGATCAGGTCGAGGTAACGCTGGCGATTGGTCTTCGCCAGATAACGCAGCAAACGGTTACGCTTGCCGACCATCAGGATCAG
>JAKSBB010001249.1 GCA_022361315.1 Desulfobacterales bacterium | reverse complement strand
TGATAACCTGCCCGGCCTTGCAGAATCCCCGGTTCACAGCATTATTTCCGGGTCTGCCGGATTTCGCTTCAGCTTTGAACGGGAAGAAAAGCCACCGGTGGAACTGACCCTGGGATACGGGGTGGAACATATGTCCGCCCCTTTCAAAGGCGGTGAAGACGGGGATGACGGATGGAACGCCGGTGGCGCTATACTCGCTCTGAGCTGGCCCATTTAGACGGCATTCGGATGAAGGGGGACTTTATGCGTCTTTGGGTAAAAACAGCCCCATGATAACACCGGCACTGCAAATCAGGGCAACAATGAAAAATGCAGCCCAGACACCGTCCAATACCGCCGTTCTCAATACTTCAAGGGTCTCCGGGGGCAACTGGGCCTGAAACGCGGGCTGAAACATGTGGCTCAGGCTCTCCCGGAGCCGGGAGACCATCTCACCGCCAGCGGGCATTGTAGTTGCCAGCCCTGTGCCTCCCTTCTCAAGACCGCTGAACAGCCTTTGTGTAACAACGGCGCCACAGACGCCGACACCCACAGTACCGCCGAAGGTTCTGGCAAACTGATGCAGGGAGGTGGCCATGCCCAGGTCGGACTTTTTCACGCTGTCCTGAACGATCAACAGGGTGGAAAGTGAAATAAATCCCATACCGAACCCGATCAGGATAAAGACGAGAAAACACCAGAGCAGTGCGGTGTCCATATCAAATCCCAGACAGAGAAGCGCACCTGCCGTCATAAACAGGGTGCCGGTGATGCTGGCAAACCGTGCCCCGACCCGGTCCACCACCCGCCCCATGAGCAGGCTGCCCACAGACCAGCCCAGACTCAGGGAGAGCATGGCGTAGCCAACCACCATGGGCGACTGGGCCAAGGCACCCTGGAGATAAAGCGGTGCGTAGGCGAACAGGGCAAACATGGCCATGCTGGCCCCGAAGGTCATCAGATTCCCCAGGGCAAAACCGGCATCTTTGAAAAAGGTAAAATCCACAAAAGGATCCTTTGCCCGGCGCTCAGCCAGAACAAATCCGACACCCAGAATCACAGCGGCTGCGGCGAGCAGAATCCCCGTTGAGGATGCCCAGGGGATCTCCCTGCCGCCGGTCATGATCAGGGTCAGCCCGGCCAGCACTGACCCGGAAAAACAGGTAATTCCAGCCCAGTCCAGATCCACATCCCCCGGCTTTTCCCGCAGTTCCTTGAAAAAGAAACCGATTCCTGCCAATGACAGAAGCCCCAGGGGTAGATTGATATAAAAGATCCAGCGCCAGGAAAAGTAGGTGACGATAAATCCGCCCAGGGTGGGCCCGATGAGGGAGGAGATTCCCCATACCGATGAGGCCAGGCTGAGGGTTTTCCCCCGCTGCGCTTTGGGAGACACATCTGACAACACCACATACACCAGGGCAAATATACCGCCGGCACCGATGCCCTGGACCACCCGGGCCGCCACCAGAAACCCCATGGATGGAGAGGCCCCGGCTGCAACGGATGCAGCGCAAAAAAGGGCAATGGAAACCACCATCAGCGTCTTTGTGGGATAAAGATCGGACAATTTACCAAACACCGGAAGGGATACGGCCCGGGCCAGAAAATATGCCGAATAAACCCATGCATAGAGGGAGAGTCCCCCGAGTTCGGAGATAATGGTGGGCATTGCCGCTGACATCACCAGGGCGTCCAGCGCCCCTAAAAAGAGAGCCAGCAGGGAGGCACCGATAATAAACCGCCGTTCCTGCAGGTGCAGTTCCCGGTCCGTTGTGTCGATCATGCCCCTCTCCTGACGCTGAAACGGTCATCCAGCCGGCTGACGCCCATTCCGGTTTTCGGAGAAACTTCAATCCGGGTGAAAACCCGTTCTTTAAGTGCTTCCACGTGGGAAATCACCCCGATCATCTTTCCGGCGGCATTCAGGTTATCCAATGCGTCCAATGCAATATCCAGGGTTTCGGGATCCAGAGTACCGAATCCCTCATCAAGGAAGAGGGAATCAATGCGGGTTTTGCTGGACACCAGGTCTGACAGGGCCAGGGCCAGGGAAAGACTCACCAGAAAACTCTCTCCACCGGAAAGCGTCCGGGTATCCCGTATGGCATCCCCCTGCCAGGTATCCACCACCTCCAATGCCAGCACCTCATCTTCTTTCTGACGCATGAGATAACGGCCGTGGAGTTGATCCAGCCGCTGGTTGGCCAGATAAAGCAAATGGTTCAGGGTAAGCCCCTGGGCAAACTTCCGGAACTTGTCCCCCTCTTTGGATCCGATCAGGGAAGACAGGTGCCCCCAGTTATCGGTCACCGCCTTCTGCCGGTCCATATCCCGGAACAGGGCGGCCTGGTTTTCCCGCCGGGTTTCATCCGCCCGGATCTGCCCTTCGATATCCCCCTGCTGCCGGACCTTAATCTGAATCTGTTCCTCAAGGGATGCCATCTCCGCCCCGAGAGATTCTCTTAAGGCATTAGATTCGTCGATATCGGCCAGCCCTTTCAGGGCGGCATCCTCTGTCGCTTTATTCAGGTGTGCGGCAAGTTCGGCCGCCACCTTTTTTTCAAGGGTGCGGGCCGCATCAGATTCCTTGTCGAGATTTGACTTCAGGGTTTCCAGCCGTTGCTGTTCTTCTTTATCAAGCAACGCAGCCCTGAATGCGTCTTCCGAGTCAAATCGGCTGCCGGCCAGACAGGTGGTCCAGGCCTGTTCAGCGGACGTCACCTGTTCCGACAATTCACCCACGATCTTTTCCGTATTGCCCCGCTCCCCTTCCAGCCGATCCAGTTCCGACCGGGTCATCTCTTCTTCCGACACGGCCTGCTTCAATGTGTTCTCTGCGTTTCGAATATCTTTGGAGCCTTGTTCCCTGGCCTCTGCCACGGTCTGTTCACCAAAAAGTGTCCGCCGCTGCACCCCAAGGGTATCAAGAGCCGCTTCTTTTTCACCGGCCGCCGTTTCCAATTCGTTCTGCCGGACCCGTACAAGGTCCATCTCTTTGTGGGTCAATCCCAGGCGCTTCTGGATATCGGCGATGTCGGCAGCGGCCTTATCCTTTGCGGAAAGGGTTTCCTGCCAGATTTGCCACAAACGGCGGTGGTGTTTCAGCCAGGCGCCCTGCTCCTTCGGGTCCGGCAAGGCCTCTGCCAGGCCATCCATGGTGCGGACTAACTGCGTTTCCAGGGTCTCGATATCCCCTTCTATGCCATCGATATTCTGTTCACTCTCTTTGACTACCGCATCAAGCCTGGCGATCTCCTTTTCAGCCATGGCCAGTTCATGGGAAATTTGATTCACACCTTCCCGGACCCGGATCAATCGCTTGGTTCTTTCCTGATGCCGGCCAGCCAGGCGGTCCAGACGATTCAGGGTTTCCCTGACACCGGATAGAAGGTGTTCCTGTCCGTTGAGCCACTCGCGGATCTCCTCACCGTGTGCCGGGTTGATGTGGATTCCCAGGGTTTCGGAAAGGGTATCCCATAGCTGAGTAAGCCCTCCGATCTTTTCCAGAAGATCCTTTTCTTCTCTCCGGCCGGCTTCCATCCGGGCCCGGATATGTGCCAAAGCGGCCCCGGCTGTTTCTGCAGCCTTTTCCACCTCTGCCAGTTCCGTGGCAGCGGCTGCCCTGCGGGCAAGTGTACTTTCCGGCGATACGGTCTGATAGGCATCCACCCCCGGGTGCGCCGTGCTGCCGCACAGGGGGCAGGCTTCGTCCGCTTTCAGTTGTGCCCTGTGTTCTGCCAGACCGGCGATCCTGTATTCCAGCTCAAGGGTCTGCTCCAGATCGGACATACGGGTTTTCAAATCGGATTTTCTTACGGCCAGGGCCTCTACCCGGCTTTCTTCCCGTCCGTATTTCCGCCCTTGTTCCGCCTGATCGCTGCGAAGGGTTTCAAGCCGTGCCTGCCCGGTTTCATACTGCCCGGCAAGTGCACCGAGTTCCCCTCTTTTGCCAGCCGTCTCTGACAGCCGGTTAAAGACATCTGCGATCTCTTCCCGGGTCCGGTCATCAAGACAGGCAGCGGTTTCTGCTTCAAGCCCTGCAATCTCCTGGGCCAGGGTATCGGCTTCTGCCCGGCGGGTGGTCAGGTCTGCCCGGAAAGTATTGATCGCCTGTCCTCTCCGGCCTTTTTCATCCCGGGTTTTCCCTAACTTTGATATTTCTTCGGTTTTCTTCCGGTAAAGACCTGTCCGTTGTTGGAACAGGCTCTCGATGAGTGGCAGTGACTCACCCATCCGGCTATGGGCCTGATGGGTTTCCAGATAGGTGTTACGGGATACCAGCGTTTGGGTAGCGGCCATCTCCTGCTCCCGGATATCTGTTTCATCTCTTTCCAGGACAACCAGGGTCTGCTTTACCTTCGCCAGACGTTTCCCAATGTCCTGTGCTTCATCCCGCACACGCCTGATTTTCTCATCAAGGGGCAGTACCTTTTCCGTAATCAGGGATTCGGTTTTTGCGGCAGCTGTTTTTGTTTGTTGCAACGTGGTGTCAGCATCGGCCTTCTTCCGTATGACCCGGGTCATCCGTGACCGGACCACCGCCAGGTTTGCCACCAGATCATCCAGATCCTTTTTCTTGCGGGCCCTGGCCGTTACTGCGGTTTTTACCCCCTCATACACCGGTTTGATTTCCAGCGCCGGACCGGCGGCAGCAAGCCGTGCAAGCTCCGGGGCGGCATCTTCAGCCTGTGCCAAAGCTTTGCCGGTACGGGTTTGTGCGGCTTTGACATCATCTTCCAGCTCTCCTTTTCTGTCCAGCCATCCGAGACGGCGCCCCAGTCCGGCCACAGACTTGCGGAGTTCTGCTTCACCGGTCTTTAGTCCGTCTATTTCCTCTTTCAGGTGAGCCAGATCCTCCGGTGTCAGGAGTTCCACCACACCGGCCTTTGCCTTGAGAAGTTCCAAAGCGCCTTTTTCATCCCGCTCCCGCTCAAAAACCCGGCGGGAAATCTCTCCGTAAACATCCGTTCCGGTGAGTTCTTCCAGAAGTTCGGCCCGATCGTTGGCATTGGCATTGAGAAAGGCGGCAAACTCCCCCTGGGCCAGGAGTATGGATTTGGTGAAACGCTTGAAATCCAGTCCTGTAATATCCGCCACCTGTCGCAGCTTCTCTTTTGTCTGGGAGGCTAAGATGGTCCCGTCCCCCAGTGCCAGTTCCACTTTGGGTGGCTGGAGATTTCCATCCGGCTTATACTTGGCCCGGTGCTGAGACCAGAATGCCCGGTATGTCTGATCCCGCACCGCAAACGCCACCTCCGCCAGGCATTCACCGGTGTGCCGGGTCATTAACTGGTTGGAACCCGAAGAGACGGACAGCCGCGGGGTTTGGTGGTATAAGGCCAGGCAGATGGCATCCAGAAGAGAGGTCTTCCCGGCGCCTGTGGGACCGGTAATGGCAAAAAGGCCGTGATCCGCAAACTCCGGGTCCCGGAAGTCAACCTGCCACTCTCCCCGGAGAGAATTGATGTTTTTCAGCCGGAGTCCGAGGATTCTCATTTCATCTCCTCCTCTCCGCTTTCGGAAGCGGTCTCCACCTGATCGAGTATTTCCTCAAATAAGGTATTCAGCACCTGGACCTGGTCTTCCGTCATGGATTCGGCGGCAATCCGCCGGGAAAAGACCTCTGTGGGATTCAACTCCTCAAGCCGTTCCCGGTTTTCCGGAGCCAGACCGGGTGTTGCCCCTTTACGTCGTCTGCGAACCCTGAGCAGCGCCAAGGCAGGCCCGTCACCGGTATCCTGTTCCGCAATCATCGTCTGAATACGATCCTGAAGATCGGTGAGGTAATCGTCATCCCTGACCTCTGCCTCCACCCAGACGGTCCGCCGGCCCCAGGTTTCCCCGGCCCCCGCAGATACAATCTCGCGGGACAGGGATTTAATACCGGCCTCAATCTCATCCAGGTTCCCTTTCAGGCAGACCAACCGCCGAAAACAGGGCACCGTCAACGGAGATACAACTGCCGCCCCGTCATCCTTAAAATCCACAATAAGTACCTGCTTTTCTCTGCCGCTCTCATCAAAGCTCAACGGAATGGGAGAACCGGAATACCGGATGTGGTCCCTGCCTTTAATGGTCTGTCCCCTGTGGAGATGGCCCAAAGCAATGTAATCGGCCTCCGGAAATCCCGACGCCGGAAAGGCATCCAGAGACCCGATATAAATATCTCTTACCGAGTCGGATGATTTCCCCCCCACCACGGTGAGATGGCCGGTGGCCAATATGGGCAGCGCATTGCCGTCCCGGGACAGCGCCCCCTGTTTCTGCCGGGCGACGTCAAAGACACGGCTGTAAAAAGACTGAATAGCCTTTCCCATGGCGAGCTGTTTGTCACGGCCGGATTGTCCCCCAACACTGCGGACCAGGTCCCTGGGACGAAGAAATGGCACGGCACAAAGAATCAGTCCCGGGTTGCCGGTCTTATCTTCGAGCACCATCACGTGATCACCGGAATCATCTGATATTCCCGCCGTCACCCGAGTATTCAGATATGCAAGTAAGGACCGCCCTTCGTTGAGTGTGGCCTCGGAATCGTGGTTCCCCCCAAGAATCAGGAGATGCCGGCAGCAGGTCTGCCTAAGGGCAACGATGAACTCGTTATACAGGGTCCGGGCATAGGACGGCGGGGTGCCGGTATCAAAAATGTCCCCGGCCACCACCACAGCGTCCACCTGCTGCTTTTCAACGATGTTCAGAAGCCAATCGAAAAAAGCCTTGTGTTCCCGGGTACGGGTCCTGCCCATGAAATGCTGGCCCAGATGCCAGTCAGAGGTATGTAAAATGCGCATGTTCAGTCCAGATAAGCGGAATTGATTTTATCCACCGTGCCGTCTTCATACATCTCTTTGAGGGTGGCATCAATTTTCTTCAGCAGGGTGGCTTTGTTGGGGATGTCCCATTTTTTGGATATCATCAGATAGGATGGCCTGGGCGGAGTGATAGGGGTGGGCAGGCAACTCAGTTCACAGACAACGCCCATTTCCGACAGCGCGAGCCGCATCAGGTGATAGTTGGCCGCAACGGCATCCACCCGTCCGGCCAGAAGCAGCCGGATGTTCTGTGCATCGGTATTCACCTCTTTGATGGAGAGCCTTCCGTCGTTCCTGGCCTGATCAAATTCGGGATTAATCTTGAATCCCCGTCTGATCCCGATGGTTTTTCCGTAGAGGTCGGCTACCGTATCAAAATCGAATTCCTTCCCGGTTTTCACAAAAATATTATAGGTGGAAAAATGGAGCGGATGGGCAGGGAAATGCGCATAGACCTGACGTTCCGGGGTCCTGAACCCTGTAAACCCACCGTCGGATCGTCCGTCTTCAATCCGGGCAAGAACCCGCTTCCAGGGATGGTATTCCACCTGGCAATCCAGGTCCATCCGCCGGCACATTTCACGAACAATGTCATAGTCAATGCCCCGGGGACCGCTTCCATCGTCCCAGACAAAGGGTTTGAAATTATCTATCGTGGACAGCCGCAGAGGTAAAGGTTCCGCCGCGACCCCGGGCGAAATCATCAGAACGCACCACAAAAATAACGGTATCAGGTATGTGTGCCAATTCATTTTCATAGACATAAGTTTAGTCATACTGCCATTTAAAATAGGGTCGAATACCGGTTTAGGCAAATCTTTATTTTTTGTACTCACCCGGCCGCAGCACCAGGGTCCTGTCCAGGCCCTTGCCACTACCAAAATGCATGGGAATCTGATCCCCGTCCGCCCAGGTCTGCACCAGGTCGTCGTAATGGGGGCTTTTAAAATGCCCGGACTGCCCCGGCGGACTGATAATGGTGGACCGGGAGACATCGGTGAAATCCACCATCATCCGGATAACCCCGCCCGATGTCATCCGAAAGGGATCAAAGGGTGTCCAGAACCCGGAGTTGATGGTGTGGTGAGACCCGTGGGTGGCCACCGGGTCCAGGTTCAGAAAGGAGAGTTTCCGGCCCAGAGGATGGGTAAAATACATCTGGTGAACCTGCCCCCACTGCCATTTTCCGCCAATGCCACCGTAGCGCTGCTCCAGAAACGCCACGGTTTGGGCCATGCTTTTCCGGATCATATCCTCCCGCACCTCTTTGTCCGCCACCGTGGTTTTATCATCATAAAGGGGGTGGGTGTCGTCATGAATGATCCGGGTCAGCACAAGATCCGGGACATAGTAGAGATACTCCCGGGCCAACCCTTTTTCCCAGGCCTCTTTCCCCACCTCATCCACGAGGGTGTTTTTCATCAGCAGATAGTAAAAATAATTGAACACGGTTGCCGCCCGGCTGTTGATATCAATGTTGAAATCCCAGGCTTTCAGCAAATCCAGATACGGCATAAGTTTGGGTTCCCCCGTACAGGCCTCAAGGATAATTGGTACCCAACGGCCGGCCACAACGGATTTCCGGTCGAGTTGCATGGATTTAAGTTCCGCAAAATCCACAGGACCACTGCCCCTTTCGGCCATCAGTTGTTCGAACCGGACGGCCCGCTCAAACAGATAGAACCGGGTCAGGTGATAGGGCACATTTCCGGGGTCATTGTTAAAGGAGGCCACGTATCCCCGACCGGGATTCTTTTCCCAGGGCAGATTCTCAAAAGACACAAACCCCTTCCAGTCATAGCGGCCTTCCCAACCCGGCACAGGCAGTGAACCGTCTCCCTTTTTTCTCACCGGCGGGGCTGC
>JAKSBB010000125.1 GCA_022361315.1 Desulfobacterales bacterium | reverse complement strand
TTCAGACCAGTAGTAGGAGTTACCGGGGGCAGTCTGGAAGGCGTCAAGGTCGCCAGTGTTACCGGATTCGTCACCAGTAGCGGTGAAGAACTGACCATGGATGGAAGTCATGTCGTTCAGACCCATGGAACCACCGAATGCGAAGAGGTAACCACCTACGTCATTGTCTTCAAGCTCACCACTGTTGTAGATAAAGGTTGCCCAGTAATCGAAACCTGCTGCAGCGCCGTCAACGTCAAGACCGAAGTAGATCAGGGAATCGTCAGTTTCAGCGGAAGCATCGTTATCAAGGTCGTTGATATCGTAGTAAGTCAGGTTGGGAGTTACAGTAGTATCGCCCATTTTGAATGCGTAGTTGGCGTGGTACATCTGAGAGTCGTCAGAGGTAGAGTCGCCGTTTTCTTCAACTTTTGCATACAGACCGGTGAAAGCGCCTGTGGAGAAAGTAATACCGGAGAAATCATCAGCAAAGATGAAACCGCGCTGGATGGTGCCGCCATGGGTACCCATTTTCACGTTGGCAGGGCCATAGGTGAAGTCCAGGTAGGTATTCTTTACTTCTACGGAGACACCGTCAGCGCCGATATCGCCGTAAGACTGAGTTGTCACGTCGTCAGCAGTCGCGCTTCCGTCGTTATCAACGTCAGTATCTTCTTCGCCGCCCCAAACAGCATCCATTTCAAACTTGTTGACGAACTTCAGGTTGTCATTAATGATTGCAGTGTAGTACAGACGGGTTCTGGTGTCGGCCTGCTGAACGTCCTGACCACCGCCGTCAACGCCGGAAAAGTCGGTATTATTGAACATTCTAATACGATAGTACCCACCGAACTTGTTTTCAAGCGCGAAGGCGGGTGCAGTGAAAGCGAGACCCAGAAGGGCCACAAACAATGCAACAGCTAATTTTTTCATCTTTTTCTCCTTTTGTTATCATCTTCCCCTCCTTTTAAAGGGAGGATGATATAAGCGTTACTGTCACCCGGACCATCCGAGTACACAGAATTGTAAAACCGCCGATAATGACGGGATTAGACAGGTTATAGGCGAATTTTTCGGCCAGGTCAAGGGTTTCAGCACTTTTTTTAATAAAAAACACCATGCAGCCCAACAATTCGTCAAAAATTATTCCATTGCATAAGAAATAATGGTGGAGGATTTATCCACGGACAGAATGGAAAACTTAGATCGTCCCACGACAACGGCAACCAATTCTTCTTTTCCATCACTATCCAAATCCGTTACAGCAAAATCAGATATCCATCCCTGTACAGGTTCAGTTTTATAGATAGAGGACATTTCCATACCGTTCCAACTCATGATCTCCAGGTAGCCCTGTGTGAATTTTTTATACCGCCCCACAACACCCCCCATAAGCTCTTCATTTTTGATCACAACGGCTCTCTGCCCACCCTGCTCATCCGGCGTACCCAGGAATTTGATCCTGGGGTGAAAGTAGATGCGTTCACGGTAGGATTCGTCTTCATCCTCCCTTTCCATCAGCCAGACCTTGTTGGTCCCGCCGTATCGGAGATTACTTTTCCAGGCGTCACTTCCCGTAGGGGAGACAACCACAAGCTTGTCGTGCCTGTTCACTGAAAGAAATTCCGCCTGACCGGAAGCCCGAATCGCACCACGGTCCAAGGCGAGTACCGAAGTTCCTCTGGGCATCGCAATACGCCTTTCCTCGGCATACCCGCGACCCTTTGCAGTCATCGTATAAATTTTTCCGCCGAAGGGGTCCATACCCTTTCTCTGACCCAGCAGCATGATGCCGCCTTTATTATCTTTAAGCACCTTATAATATAAATTCTCATTTTCCGTCAGGACCTGATAGCTGCTGCCATTGAACTCAATCACAAAAGATGCAAGACTGTCTTTGTGAACGGTCATGGCTGATACAAAAATCTCAGGATAGCCGTTGCCGTTAATATCTCCGCTGTCCAACCCGACAATATCGATATGGGATGGATAGGTAAGGGTATCTTCTTTAACCAACCCGGAACTGCCCAGACTCAGAATTGATATGGTGTTGTTAGAAGCGGTGGCCACCTGAACCGTACCGTTATTCTTAAAATCTCCAGCCGTCATTGAGGCAATCACCTCTTTAAACTGGCCCAGTGTAACGAAACCGGCCTCCTGATTTTGGCTGATGGATTTGGTTTTGGGAATAACGGCAGCCGCGCCGCCGGTGGCAACAACAGTCCCGCCACCGCTTGAGATCGGCCGGATTTTAGCGGCAACACTCCGGTTGAACACATCCTGGTTGGCCGATACTGCAAAATTATTCGCCATGGCAATGATATCACCAAGCACATCACTCTGGTTGGAAAATGTGTAAGCGGGTGCCGCACCAACTGTATCTGCCAGGGAAATATCCAGACTGACGCTCTGGGCGATCACGGTAATACTGCCGAACACCACATAATCCGCCCCAATGGTAAGCCCTATCATTCTGGCGGTATCTTCAGTCATGGGAGATACGGGAAGGCCGTCATCCGCAGCCTTTTTCACGGCCTTTTCAAGATCAGCCCTGTTGATTACCGCAACCTTGCCCGGATCAGACAGCCGGGCAGATAACATGGTATACATCCCGTTCTGAAGGTAGTTCAGGTCCTGGGCGGAATTCATATTAAAAGGAAACAAAGCAATTTTCTGTGGTGCCGCCCACAGGGCATTGCCCCAAGAAAGCAGGGTCAACAGTATTACGAGTGGGATCACCTTGTACATTCGGGACGGGTCACTTGCTCTCATAGCTCTCCTTAAACCTGTATAGATGTCATCAATTTCGAATCGTTCCGGAACGGATTCGTAAGTCCGGCATCCGGAAAAGAATAGAAGCTATATATCCCATTCATTTCCTTCACACAACCCTTTTGAACAGCTTCTCCAGCTGATATGCGTCAAAGGAAATCAGGATGGGACGACCGTGGGGACAATGCATGGGATTTTCACAGGTCCAGAGATCGGCAATTAGCTTTTCCATCTCCGGCCGGTTCATTGGCTTGTTGGCCCGGATCGCCCGGTGACAGGCCATGGTGATCAGACAACCGTCCAGCCAGTCGTCTTTTGCGCCCGTGCGGTTATCCCGGCTCAACTGCTCGATCATCTCAAGAATCATGGTGCGGATAGACCTGTCTTCCACAAGAACGGGAATAGATTTGATGACAAAGCTGGACCCGCCGAAAGGCTCTATCTTAACCCCCAGTGCCGCCATTTCCTCCAGAACTGAAGACAGAATATCAGCCTCCCTGTGGGTCAACTCAAGCATCTCCGGTACCATTAGATCCTGACTCTGGATTCCCAGGTTAGCGTGTCGTCTTTTAAGGCTTTCGTAGACCACTCTTTCATGGGCCGCATGCTGATCCACCAGAACCAGATGCCCTTCTTTTTCCAATACAATATATGTTCCCAGTACCTGACCCACAATGCGGGTGGCCGACAAATCGTGCCCTTTGGCTTCGGGCAACTGCCCCTCAGGTTCTGGAAATGGGACTTCTTCAATTGGTTCAAGCGCTTGGGAAGCTTGTGAAGCATCCGATGCATTTGCATTGCTGTCGATCTTCGGGGATATCCTCTCCACAGTAACACCC
>JAKSBB010000443.1 GCA_022361315.1 Desulfobacterales bacterium | reverse complement strand
GCCGACGCCATGGTTGGGGGACAGGTGTTTTTCATGGGTTTTGTCCACATAGTCCGGTTCCGGCCCTTCCATGGCCCGGGACAACGCCGCCTGGAAATCAATATCCTTCGGTGTATACCCGATGGTATCCATGTTGGCAATGTTGCCTGCAATCAGATTGTGGCGCTTGGCAGAGATATCCAATGTTTTGGATATCATTTGGCTGGTCCGGCCGTAAATCCGTGAGTCCATCATCTTTCCGCTTCTCCCTTTGGGTTATCTCCCAACTGTCACCCCTGTATAAAGTTGATACCCGGGTCAACAGTTGAAACCAGTTGGAAAACCAATCAGAAAGGATTAATGCAATTCACATGCCGAAATTTGAATCAGGTCTTTTCTTTGTACTCGTTGAGTTTGTTGCGGAGGGTTCTTACACTGATTCCCAGGATCTTTGCCGCATGGGTCCGATTGCCCTCGGTCTGATCCAGGGTTTTAAAAATCATCTTCTGCTCCATCTCTTTTAAAGAGCCGGAAGACACGTCAATAGAAGTTTCCGGCGTTTCTGCATCCATTGGAAGTGCCGGAGTGCCTGTGGTGTCCATCAGCAGGTCCTGGGGCCGGATCATATCGGTTTCCGCCAGCAATACAGCCCGGTGAATAACATTTTCCAATTCACGGACATTGCCGGGGAATCCATGGTTGTACAATACGGCTGCCGCCTCATCCGTCAAACCCTTGACATCCCTGTCGTCAATACTGCAGTATTTTTTGACAAAAAACTCGCAGAGCAGCCTGACGTCCCTGCCCCGTTCCCGTAAAGGGGGAATAACAAGGGGGATGGTATTCAGCCGGTAAAACAGATCTTCTCTGAATTCCTGATTTTCAACAGCCGCCTTTGGATCCCGGTTGGTGGTGGCGATGACACGCACATCCACATCCACAGCCTGGGTCCCCCCCACCCGGTCCACCACCTTTTCCTGGAGGACGCGGAGTAGTTTGGCCTGAAGATGGAACTGCATCTCAGTGATCTCATCCAGAAACAGGGTGCCCTTGTTGGCCAGTTCAAACTTTCCCATTTTCCGGCTCAGCGCACCGGTAAAGGCCCCTTTTTCATGGCCGAATAATTCGCTTTCCAGCAGATTTTCAGGCAGGGCCGCACAGTTCACGGCAATAAACGGCTGGTCGCTCCGACGGCTTTTCTCGTGGAGATACTTGGCGAACAATTCTTTGCCCGTACCGCTCTCACCCTGAATCAGTACGGATGCGGATGAATCGGCCACACGGGCGGTAAGGGAGAGCAATTGCTCCATTTTGGGATTACCCGTGATAATCCGGACCTGTTTGTTTCTTGGCGTTGTACGTTTCACCTCCGGCTCAGCGGAATCAGGCCCCTGTGAGGCCCCCATGAGCATTGCTTTTTTTATGCTCAACTCAAGCTGACGGTCATCCACCGGTTTAACCAGGTAATCCACGGCCCCGTATTTCATGAGGGTGACTGCATAATCCACCACGGGATCCGCCGTCAGAATAATCGTTTTCACGGGTAAATTTTCACCACTGCTTTTCTTTAAGAAGTCCACAGCGGAGAAATCAGGTGTGGCATCGTCGGCCACCACTGCATCGGGTGTGTTCTCTTCCAGATATGCATCGGCGGCATCGCCGTCGGGTGCGGCATCCACCAGATATCCAAGGGATTCCAGAAGCGAGGTATAAGCGATACGCTCTTTGGGGTTTTCAATTATGAGGAAAAGTCGTTGTCCTGGCATGCTAACCGCGGGTCCTTCACGAGTTGATCATCTTTTCAGCCAAATCCATGGTGCTCAGCCGTTGCTGCGCCAGACGCGCCCAGACGGAATCATATGCGCCCACCACCTGCTCAAAGGCCTCCTTTGCCTTGTCCAATATATTTCCCCGTTGGTAGGCATCCCCCAGAAGAAAACCGATATTTGCCTTTGCCCTGTCTCCTTCTGAGAATTGAAGGGCCTTTGAAAATGCATCAGCGGCCTGGACATAGGATTTTAATCCCAGATACGTACTGCCGAGGGTTTTGTAAGCCGTAGCCATGATCTCATAATTTTGACCCGGCGCAGAGGCATACTCTTTTACCGCTTTGGCCCTGTAACTGGCGGCGCTTTTAAGATCTCCCTTTTGCTCCGCCACATCAGAGTGATACATGAGAATGTCGCCTCTTTCAAGGGGCTTTTTTGATCTGGCATAGGCCCTGTCCAAGGCGTTGGCTGCTTTGGCATATTGATTTTTGGTCAGGTAGATACTGCCCATGCGTGTCAGGGCGTTTACGGAATGGCTGTCCTTGGGAAACCGCGCAGCAAATGAGGCAAACAATTTCAACGCATCGTCGTCCCTGCCGGATTCATCCATGGCCCGCCCCAATCCGTAAAGCAAATCGGGAGAACGCTCAGACCGTTTATATTGCTTATAGGCGGTAATCAGGTGATTAAACGCCTCTTCGTAAAGGTTGGCCTCCAAATATGCCGCCCCCACCTGAGACGCGATAATCCGGCTGCCCATTTTATCCAGTTTGTTATGCTCCAGCTCATACCGGTTCAGTACCGAGGTATATTCGTCCCCTTTCAACTGCTCTTTGAAAAGGGCTTCATAGGCCCGCTGCATAAGCTTTACCGCCTCGTATCTTAACCCTCTGGGGTGGGTTGAGAGCAGATCTTCAATCTCCTGAATACACTTGTTGTACTCCCCGTTTTTCTGGTATATCTCCGCCAGACGCATCATGGCAATCCTGGCATAGGTATTTTCAGGAAACCTGGTTTTCACCATCTCATATATTTCTATCTTTTCCTCATCGGTTTTCAGGTACCGTGCTATACCAATTGAAGAGTTGATGAACCCCTGGGAATCCGGGAACTTTTCACGGACCAGTTCGTAAATTTTAAGGGCCTTCTCCTCCTGATTATCCATGCCGTAAGCATCCCCAACCCGGGAAAGCACCATATCCCTGTCCGGAATCTCCGGAAACAGGTTGAGAAGCCGGACAAAGGTGTCTCTGGCGCCTTTGCTTATGCCCAATTCAAAATTGGCATTGCCGGCATACCTTAAAAGATCCGGACCTTCATATACTTTTCGGACATCATTTTTTATGACGTAGTTAAATACGCTTAGGGCGTCATAGTATTTGCGTTTATCAAACAAGGCTTTTCCATACCCCACCCCGGCGTCCGTGATATAGCTGTTGTCCAGAGGGGATTGAAACACTTCCTTGTAGAGTCTGAGCGCCTTGTCGGTATATTCTTTTTCATCGTAGATCTCAGCCAGATAGAATTGGATTTCAGGCATTCCCGTATACTCGGGATATCCATTGCTGACGATGTTGAAATACCCTTCGGCAGCACTGATATTTTTCAATTTGGCCTGAATCATCCCCACACCGGCATAGGCAAAAGGAACAAATCTGGACTGAGGATATGACACCAACGCATCCTGAAACATCTGCTCCGCCTTCAGGAGACTTGCGAAATCCCCCTCCTCAACACTCATGTAATACACATAGGCCTTGAGATAGTAGACCTGTTCCAGACAGGAAAAATTCTCCTGAAACATGTATTGTTCCAGAAGGTTAT
>JAKSBB010001001.1 GCA_022361315.1 Desulfobacterales bacterium | reverse complement strand
ATGAAGCAGTTCGAAAATATCGTCATCAAGGCCATGGGATACAATGAGGAAAGGAACGATCAGATTTCCATGGAGAGCTTTCCCTTCGCCTCCATCGGTGATTTGGAAACCGGGGAGCCAAAGCTGACGGGCTGGCGGATGGTTCAACAGGAATACGGCCGTCTCATTGCCAATCTCCTGCTGGTGCTGGTGCTCTTCCTCTTCGTGATCCGGCCGATTATCAAAACTGTCAGAGATATCAAGGTTACAGTGGAACAGGAAGCCCTGCCGTCACCTGAAGAACTGGCTCTGCTTGAAGAAGACGATAAAGAGCCCACCTTTGTGGAAATGGATGCAGACCAGCAGCGTGAGTTCCTCGAAATGATGACCGATGAGCAGAAAGAAGAGTTCATCCGTAAGATGACCGCCAGCGAAAAAGCGGCGTATCTGGCCAACCTGTCACCCAATGAGAAGGCCAAGTATTACGCGAATAAAGATCTGATTAAAACCGTAAATATCATCAAAGGCTGGATCAGTGAAGATGAAGAGGAAAATGAGGAGTAAATCATGGTTGATGCATTGAATCCGGATAACCTGACGGGGTGCCAAAAAGCCGCCATTTTTCTCATGGCCATGGGCGAAGATTATGCCACCCAGGTCTTTTCAAAGATGAGTGAGCAGGAAATTTCAGAGATCGCCTTTGAGATGACAAAGATTGATCATATTACGCCGGAAATGCTGAAGGCGGTATCCATGGACTTTGTTGAGAAGTTTGAAGGTGATGCCAAGATGATCGTTGAGGGGGATTCCTTCATCAAAAGCGTCGTCAAAAAGACGCTCAAGGAAAAGGATGCCCTGGCCATTCTTGAGGATCTGGAGAAAAAGAAACAGGACAAACCCTTCATCTGGAGTCGGAACGTCAATGTCGGCACATTGGCAGGGTATGTGGAAGGTGAGCATCCCCAGACCATTGCTATGATCCTGGCTCACATGCCGGGGGAAATTTCTTCCGAAATTCTCATGAGCCTTCCGGATGAACAGAAAGGGGATATCGCCCTGAGAATTGCAAGGCTGGGACAGATCTCTGAAGATGTGGTCAGAGATGTAGACAGGGCTCTGAAAATGGAGCTCAGCGGTGCTGTAGGCCCTGGTGGCAAAGCCGGTGGTCTTCAGGTCCTGGTGGATATTATCAATGGCGTGGACAAATCCACGGAAGATTCGGTCATGGAATATGTTGAAGAAGATGATGCTGAAATGGCCAATGAAATCCGGAACCTCATGTTTGTATTTGAAGATCTCACCAATATTGACGATACGGCCATGAGAGAGATTCTCAAGAAGGTGGAAGGCCAGCAGTTGACCTATGCCTTGAAAACCGCCACGGAAGAGATGAAAGACAAAATATTTTCCAACCTGTCCCAGCGGGCGGGTGAAATGCTCAAAGACGATCTGGAAGCCATGGGCCCCGTACGTCTGGCCGAGGTTGAAGAGGCGCAACAGGCCGTGGTCAGGGCTGCCAAGGAACTGGAAGCCGACGGCACCATAACCTTAGGTAAAGGAAAGGATGATGTCCTTGTCTGATAAAAATCAAAACGATGATTTCAAGGCCATTGATGTGACCTCCCTTGAAAACTTTGATGATGAGCAGTTTCAAAACAGGGGAGACACCGCCACACCCAATTTAGAACGGTTTAAGATGCTCTTTGATCCCAACGAACTTGAGCAGGAGGATGTTTCTTTTAAAGAACTTTTTTCCCTCAAGGAGGTGGAGAAAGAAGAACCTTTTGAAGCGCTCATTGAGGGGACGGATGAAGATGCGTCTGAAATTGTTGCTGATGGGGGCGGGGTAGAGAATACGGATGGTGCCGACCTCCAGGAAGAACCGCCACAGCCTTCACCCGAAGAAATTGGATTTGAGCAGGGATTCCAAAAGGGGCTTGAAGAGGGAAGGGCCACCGGTGTTGCCGAGGGCGAAGCCAAAGGGTTCGAGGAAGGACATGCCAAAGGTGAGGCTGAAGGGTTTGCCAAAGGTGAAGCTGAAGGGTTTGCCAAGGGAGAAGCTGAGGGGCTGGAACAGGGTATCAATCAGGGTCGTGAACAGGCCGAAGCAGAAGTGCGTGAGGCGGCGGCACAGATTCTTGATCCCCTCAAAGAGAGCCTTGAAACCGTTGATACGCTTCTGGAACGCCTTATCCAGCGTTACGAAGGACAGATTCTCGACCTGGTATTCAAGATTGCAGAAAAGGCGGTGGGGGCAAAAATTGATACGGATGACGAAATCATCAGAGAGACCATTCTTGATGCACTCCAGCATCTCGTGGCCCCCGAAGAAATAACCCTTAGTGTTTCCAATGAAGATTACGAGTATGTGGAGATGGTTAAAGAGGAGTTTTTTACTGCGGTTCGTTCCCTGAAACATGTGGCTGTGGCCTCGGATCCCATGATACCCAAAGGCGGATGCCGGATCGAAACAGCAGCTGCCACGATTTCCACAGATCCTGAAGCCAAACTGGCCGCGATTTATGACGCCATTGCAAGGACAGGCAGATGAAACACGACGAACTACTGGACCGGATTGATTTTACCCCCTATTCACGGGCCGTGGCTGCGGCCAAAACCGTCGTCCCCGAGGGGCGTGTGTCACAGGTGATCGGACTGATTGCCGAAGGGGATAGTCTCGGGCTTGGTGTCGGCGGTATCTGCAGTATGATCAATGATCAGGGGCTGGAAATCCGGGCTGAGGTTGTCGGTTTCAAGGAAGAAAAAGCCTTGTTCATGCCCTATGGAGATATTCGGGGGATCAGTCTCGGCAGCCGTATTTTACCTGTTTCTTCTTCTCCCATGGTGGGCATGTCGGATGAATTGCTTGGCCGAGTGGTGGACGGCATGGGCAATCCCATTGACGGGAAAGGTCCGATTCCCAGCACCTGTTCCTATTATCTTTACGGGAAACCTTTAGGGCCTCTGGAACGTAAATCCATCAAGGAACCTCTGGATGTGGGGGTTGGTGCCATCAATTCAATGATCACCCTTGGCCGGGGGCAGCGGGTGGCCATTATGGCCGGCTCCGGTGTGGGAAAGAGTGTGCTGATGGGCATGATGACCAAGCATACCAATGCCGATGTGGTGGTAATCGGATTAATCGGTGAACGTGGCCGTGAGGTGAAAGACTTTGTGGAAGATACCCTGGGGCCTGAGGGGCTTAAAAGGGCTGTGGTTGTGGCAGCCACCTCTGACTCTCCGCCGCTGACCCGTATGCGGGGGGCGTATCTGGCCACTACCATTGCCGAATATTTCAGGGATCAGGGTAAGAACGTCCTGCTGATGGTGGATTCAATCACCCGGTTTGCCATGTCATCCAGGGATGTGGGCCTCGCCGCGGGCGAGCCTCCGACAACCCGGGGCTATACCCCATCCTTTTTTGTTCAGATCCCCATCTTGCTGGAACGGGCCGGATGCCTTGAGAGCGGCGGATCCATCACCGGCATTTACACGGTTCTGGTGGAGGGGGACGATATGAACGACCCTGTAGGGGATACGGTTCGATCCATTGTTGACGGGCATATTGTTCTGTCCCGGGACCTTGCCAACAGGGGACATTATCCGGCCATTGACGTGATGGCCAGTGTGTCAAGGGTCATGAGGGACGTCAGCCAGCCGGACCACATGGCGGTGCGTGAAAAGGCCGTAAATGTAATGGCATCCTACAAAGGTGCCGAGGACATGATCTCCATCGGGGCGTATGTGGACGGCTCCGATCCCAATGTGGATGAGGCCAAAAAACTGATGCCCAGAATCA
The DNA here is from genome assembly GCA_022361315.1 of Desulfobacterales bacterium. The sequence continues at coordinate 3,721 of JAKSBB010001001.1, read as the reverse complement.
ACCAGTTTTTACGGCAGCAGATTGAAGCCAGAATGGATCATAAGTCCAGTATCGAGGGGCTGAAGTCCGCGGTTGAGATAAAGGGAAAAGGGCGTAAGAAGAGATAATGAAGCGGTTTGAATTTAAACTCCAGTCCCTGCTCAACTATAAAAAACATCTTGAAGAGATGGCCCGGCAGGAGATGGCCAGGGCCGCCGCTGATGTAAATGCTTGTGAGCGGCGGATTCGTGAACTGGGAGAGGAAAGAGAGAACGCTGTCACAAGTATCGAGAAACTTGTGGAAGATGGTGTGGATGCCCAGGCATTCAATATGTATCATGGATTCGTCGCTGCATTGGAGCAAAGCATCACCGAAGAGTGGCAGCGGAAAGTATCCCTTGAAAAGGTCCTTGATGAGAAACGGATGGTACTCAAACAAAGAACCATTGACAAAAAGGCCATGGAGCGGTTACGAGAAAGGCGGGCCGATGAGTTCATGAAGGAGATGCTCCGGGAAGAACAAAAGGGACTGGATGAAATTGCAGCGCTGAAAACCGCAAGGGAGATTACCAATGGGGAACGTTAAATATCCGGTTTATATTGTTGTTACAGCAGTGATACTGACCCTGGCCGTCGGATTCGGTACCGGTATCATCCCTCAGCCGTTTGATACATTGGTGTATGCACAGGAAAAAGAAGACGCGGCAGACGCATCAGAAAATGAGGGCGGCGAGGGTACTGAAGAGGGGGAGTTACCATGCCCCGAGTGTCCGGAATGTCCGGATCCGGCAAAGGTTGTTTTGCGGGGGCTTGAAGAGAAAAAACAGGCCATTGCTGCGGCTGGGGAAGCCCTGGACCAGGAACGTAAGGAACTGGAAACCTATGCATCTCAGATTGACGAGAAGCTTGAATCCCTGGCAGCGCTGAAAAAACAGATTAATGACGACATGGCACGCCTGGAGCAGAAAAAAAGCCAAGGTGAGCTTGAAAAAGAGGCGGCATTTGAAGCCAAAATGAATCGCATTGTTAAAATGTATGCGGGAATGAAACCCAAAGCAGCGGCTCAAATTGTGGATAAGATGGAACTTGCCGTGGCCCAGGAAATATTTCTTCGCATGCGGGAAGCTTCCGCATCACAAATTCTATCCTTTGTGAACTCCGAAAAAGCGGCCAAGATCTCTGAACGTCTGGCATTCAAGAAGAATTAATTCCATTTGCATTCGTTGGACTTCTGCAGCCTTTCTCCAATATAATTTCAGCCGAAAATACATCTTAAGCCTCATGGTAAAAAAACCGGGTCCTCCGGTTTTTTGTATTTTATCCACTCTGAAAAAGACAACCCATATCCAAATCGAATTTTGCCTGACGTAGCGGTCTTTTCCGGCTGGGTAATTTCTTCCTCCACGCGGTTCTTCAAAGGGGAAATTACTGCCTTATATATAGGTGAAAAAACGCCTCCCATCTTGGTTGGTCGGTTGCTAATCTCTTGAAATTACAGGGTTAGTGGGTGTGGGTTTTGCGGTGGCATGATGGTTGCTTTTTTGTAGGCAAAGAAAATTATTCAGAGGTGATACATGGATTTTACATTTATGAACATGAACGGTGCGATGATGAGCATGTTTGGGGGGCAAGGCGGAGGTCTTCAGGGGATGCCCCAGGGGACCGCCGATATGGATCCAAAGCAATTCCTCAATCAGCTCAATCGGATCGTTCAGCAGCATCAGTCCCGGGAGAGCGCAGGGAGTGCGGCCGATACCTCCGGAGGGGGGAGCGTAGCGGAACTTCTGGGAGAATCCATGGAAGGAGAAGAGGGGATTTCTTTTTTAACTCAACTGAAATCATTGTTCCTGGCATTGTCCAACGGTGACCTCGATAACCTGTCTGTCACCGGTGAAGGCCTTGAGGCGCTGGAACAGCTTCTGGTAAAAGCCGGATTCGATCCCTCATCCATTGAGGCGCTTACCGAAGATCTTCATCGTGCGCTTGAAAACAGCGAGGAAGTTACTGTGTCTGACTTCATGGCCGACCTCTTTGAACTACCGAAGGCGGAGGAAAGTGATACAGAGTTCGTTGAAGCAGAGACACTTCTGGCGACCTCTGATGTGCCTTATATGCACACCATTCTGAGTATGTTTGGCCTGCCGGAGGATAAAGTCGCCGAAATCATGGCTGAATCGTCCAGAGGGAACCAGGGTTTTAGCCTTGACACTGCGGTTGACATGCTTCGTCAGTTTGAGACAAGTGCATTTGCTTCAGGCAACATCTATAAAACGGAAACAGGGGAAAACTCATTTGTAAAACTGTTTGAATCCCTTGGGCTGACAATGCCGTCCGGCAAGGGGGATGAATCATTATCCCTGGCTGGTTTGATCGGAGCCCTGGAACAGAAACAGACTGCGGGGGGCTCTGGACCATTACATTCAATCGGTATGACAGACAGCGGAACCCTGCAAAACGTTAAGAATATGTTTGCCGCGGAAAATCCGATCCTCCAAAACACCCAGATGCCTTTATTCAATCAGGCCGGGGCTCCGGATATTCATACAAACACCACCCACCAGGAATTATTTGCCCAGTTGTTTAGCGGACTTGAAACTTCGTCCTCTGCTGACACTGCCCAGGCGTCCGCCCCTACTGATATGGTGACCGGTCAGATCCGCGATCAAATCAAAAATGATCTGATAAATCCGGTGAAAGATATGATGGCCGGTGTCGAAGATTCAACCAGGGGCGCTGCCAATAGAATTAATCCTGCGACACTTGCTGCACAGGCGAATCCGGAAGGGAATTCTCAAACCCATATAGGGGATCTTGCCGCCTCACTGGGCGAAAAATCTGCGATGCTGGGAAAGTCCACCGATGAAAAAATATCTTATACAGACGTCAGCCAATTGGCTCAGGGTGGAGAGAAAACAGGTTCTCTGACCAGTCTTGAAAGCGGTGCCCAGTCAGCCGCGAAGGCCAAGCAGACTTTCAACAGTCTTCCCGCCCATGTGACAAACCAGGTGGGTAAAAATATCGTTCGTGCAGTTAACCTGGGGGAAAGCACCCTTCATCTCCAGCTCAAACCGGCTGAACTGGGCCGGGTCTTCATGACCATCGACAACAGCGGGGACAGCATGAAGGTGAGTATTATCACTGAGAACCAATCGGCTAAGGATATTCTGGCAGCCAATGTCAATGAGATTAAAACCATTCTGTCTTCATCCGGTATCAGCCTTGAGAAGTTTGATGTGGACATGAGCGGTGACTTTCGTCAGTCCATGGCAGACGCCCGGGGGCAGGGTGGCCAATCCGGAAAGAAAAAGTCCGGCCAACAGGGGAAGTCCGAAGACAACCTTGATAATGACATCACGACCCAGTTAAATACGCTGCCCCATGAACAGGCGAACAACGGAGCAATGCACTTCGTTGCATAAAGGAGAAGAAAATGACCGTATCATCCGCAACAAACAGCGTACTCGATAACATTTCTTCCCAGTATGTCTCCTCCACAAGTGAGGAGTCGAACGAGACACTGGGGCGTGAAGAATTCCTGACCCTGCTGGTGGCCCAGCTTGAAAATCAGGATCCGCTGAATCCTCAGGAAGGCACCGACTTTACTGCCCAGCTGGCAGAATATTCCCAGCTGGAGCAATTGATGAATCTCAATGGGACCATTGAGACGCTTTCCACCTCCATGCAGGATGACAGTTCCGGTGATGCCACACAATACATCGGCAAAGAGGTCACCGGATATATT
>JAKSBB010000533.1 GCA_022361315.1 Desulfobacterales bacterium | reverse complement strand
GGGCAAGGTATTCATTGCCGGCCCGCCTGGCGGTGTCGCCGTTACAGCTTTCCTCCGGGCCGAGGATGGCAAAGTCCACACCCGCTTTATTGAGGATGCGGGCGGTGGCCTCACTGATTTTTTTCCCCCGGTCATCAAATGAGCCGGCACACCCCACAAACCAGAGGACATCGGCCTTCCCTTTATCTGCCATCAGCGGCACATCCAGACCCTTTGCCCAGTCCCCCCGGGTATCTGCTGAAAATCCCCAGGGATTCGACTGGTTTTCCATATTGGAAAAGGTTTCCTGCATCTCGGGCGGAAACGCCGCCTCCATGAGCACCCGGTGTTTTCTCATTTCAAAAACAAAATCAAGATGTTCGTTGGATACGGGGCAGATATCCTCGCAGGACCGGCAGGTGGTGCATGACCACAGGACGTCTTCTGTGATCCCTGTGCCTTCACGCATGAGCGGCAGGATTTGACTTTTCCTGTGGTATCCGTCCTTATCCGTCAGCAGGAGATCTGACTGGCCGAAGAGATCCGTCTTGAGATCATGGATGAGTTTTTTGGGGGACAGGGGCTTGCCTGTATTGTCTGCCGGGCAGAGCTCCTCACATCTGCCGCATTCGGTGCAGGCATAGAGGTTGAGTACATTGTGCCAGTTAAATTCGGTTACTTTAGATAAACCGAAGGTTTCCGCATCCTCATCTTCGATATCTGTCTTTGCAACGGTTTTTTCCACCCCTAGGCGTTTAAAAAAGACATTGGGGGCGGCGGCAAGCAGGTGAAGATGTTTTGAGGAGGGGATATAGATCAAGAATCCCAGAATGGTACCGATGTGGATGAAATAAAAAATCTCGTATCCAATGGTCAGTGCCGGTTGTGACAGGGTACTTATACCCAAGGCTGCCGCGAAGATACCTGATACGGGGAACAGTCCTTTATAGCTGAACTCTCCCGGTGCCACAGGCAAGGCCATCTGAAAGGCATTGACCAGGTGAAACGAGAGTACGATCACCGTGGTAAAGAGGATCACCAGGTTGGCGTCCCGCCCCATGGTCAGGTAGCCGGGGCGGATGATCATTCTCCGGTATATGGCATAGGAGAAACCCGCCAGTACCATGAATCCCAGGATATCGGAAATATATAGATAGAATCCATAAACACCGTGGAGAAGGGGAGACGGATGAAAGCCGGGCCAGACGCCTTTGATCATCAACTCCAGGGAATGGGGTTGAATGGCCAGAAAGCCGAAAAAAATCAAGGTATGGGCCAGGCCAGGGCCCAGTTTTCGCCTCACATTTGCCTGACCGAGCACATCTGTGAATAACACCTGGACGCGTTCGTAAAGTCTGTCCATAAAGGCACCGGGAGCGCCGTCAACAGCCTCTATAATCCTGATGAGCCTGCCGACCCTGATGAAAAAATAACCAAAGGCAGCTATGAGGGCTGCCGTCATCACCACTGATTTTAAGATGAGATAGATTTCCATTTTATCTTTTATTCTTGGGGGCGTTAATTTTATTAATGATTGATCTATGGGGACCCCAATGGCCCCCATGGCATCTTTACCGGTTTAGAATTTCTTCATATTTTCCGGAGGCTTTAAGTTCCGTGAGCACTTCGTCACTTGCCTTTATCACCCCGGGGTCTACGGATTTGGAAAACATGATAAACATCTCTCCCTCTTTTAACGGCTTGGGGTGATTCGTGAACATGGATACCTTTTCCGGGGGAAACATGTTTTGGATGGCATGATATCCCACCAACTTGGAGGTGGTGTAGGCCTCGATCCGGTTGGACAGTATTTTCTTGAAATTTGCGTTGCCGTCTGAAATGGATTCAATGCGAACCCCGTGATCCGACAGCAGTTTTTCAGAAAACTCGCCGCTCATTACCCCGATTTTATAGGTTTTCAGGTCGTCAAGGGTGTCCCACTCAAACTGGCTGTTTTTCAAATGGAAAAAAACATAAGCTTCTTTGATGAGAGGTTCTTTGGGGAAACGGAAGTCTTTTATCCGCTCATCATTGCGGTACCACGGAAATGTGCCGTCATACTTCCCGTCCTTGGTGAGATTATACGCTCTTTTCCAGGGCACATAGACATACTTAACCTCTATCCCCGCCTGGGCGAAAATTTTGGTGACCAGGTTTTGGGCCAGTCGGGCGGATTCGTCTGTTTTTGATGTATAGGGGGCCCACTCCCCCACTGCCAGGGTGATTGTCTGCGCCCAAAGGGTACCGCTGAAAGTAATCGTCCACATACAGGCAAACATTAAAAGACTTTTATTTAAATGTCGCATTAAACCGTTCCTTTCTTAGAGCTAATGATCTTAGAGCTAACGGGTTGGTTATTCGGGTGCGGGAACCATGACCGAAGCCGTTTCAGAGGATGGCTGGTTCCGGATAATCCTTCACTTTAGGGCTCTGGCTATTGGGATTTCACAAACGGGCAGGATCGTTTCCGGAAACCAGCACATGTCCTCTTTTCCACCGTCTGAGCAGGCATCGGCCTGCACCTCGTTATCCGGGGCGCTCAGAAATATTCCGATCACCCCGGGCATTCAAGGCGTATTTCGATTATGCGGCCAATTGCTTGGCAAGTTTGGATGCGGAACCCGCGTCGGCGGCAAAGCCGTCGGCACCGATTTCATCTGCAAATGCCTGGGTGACGGGGGCGCCGCCCACAAGGATTTTCACCTCCTCCCGGAGACCGGCTTCCACAATGGCCTCAACGGTCTGCTTCATTGCCGGCATGGTGGTGGTCAGCAATGCTGAAAGACAGACTATCCGGGCATTTTTCTCTTTGATTTGGGCCACGAAGTCCTCGGGGGATATATCCACACCGAGGTTGTGAACCTGCATCCCGGCGCTTTCCATCATCATGGCCACCAGGTTTTTACCGATATCGTGGAGATCCCCTTTCACCGTTCCGATCACCACGGAGGCGCCAGCGGTGGCATCTCCTTCGCCAAGAAGCGGTTTTAATATCTCCACACAGCTGCCCATGGCCTGGGCAGCCATAAGCACTTCCGGGATAAACATATCGCCGCTTTCCATTTTTTCACCCACAATATCCATACCGTTGATAAGTCCCTGGTTAAGGATGTCGGTGGGCGGTACATCCTCTGCCAATGCCTTGTTCACTAAAGCGGTCAGTGCGTTGACATCGCAGGATACCAATGCATTGGTCATTGCATTAAAATCAGTCATTTTTTTCTCCAATTGTTAAATTTCTTAGGGGATCCATACGTATTGCCGACCTATTGGGTACCGTCATTTTTTTTCTCTTTGTTCCAATGTTTCGATACTCAAACAGGAGATCCAATCATTGTTTTTTTTGAGCGCCTGATAGGTCGGATTTTTTTCCCAGCATTTGCTGCAATAAGATTTTTCGCCGTAAAAATAATATCCCTCAGTGTCCGTAATAACTTTCTTACAAATGCTGCAGTTCATTCTTCTCCATAAGCAATACGTTATCCTTTAAAAGGTCTTTTTCAGCCCTTTTTCCACTGCCGTTACCATCCGGTCGATTTCCTGTTCGGTTACGGTGAGGCAGGGGACGAAATACAGGGTGGTATTGAGCCCGGGAAGGCTTGAGTTGGTGCGGCCCACAATAACACCTTCGGCCATGATATTTCCCATCAGCTGGGCCATCTGGGCCTCGGTTGCCGCCACTTTCCCCTTTTTATCCTGCACTACCTCAAGGCCGCAGAAAAGCCCCACACCCCGGGTATCTCCAACGGATTCAAGGCTGTTGAGTTCGTTTAGCCGTTCCAGGAGGATCTTTCCCATTTCCCGGCTGTTTTCCACCAGGTTTTCATCCTCGATGATACGGGTGCTCTCAAGGGCGGCAGCCATGGGGGCGGTACACCCGCCGTAGGTGCTGATATCCCTGAAGTAGTGGGTTCTCTTTTCAGGATTTGCCGGATCGTTAAGGAAAATGTCGTAGATCTCCTGTTTTACAGCGGTGGCGGAAAGGGCCTCGTAGGAGCTGGCAAGGCCTTTGGCCATGGTGATCATATCCGGATCCACATCGTAGTGTTCATGACCCCAGAATTTTCCGGTTCGCCCGAATCCGCAGACCACCTCGTCCATGATAATCCAGACCCCGTATTTCCGGCAGATCTCCTGGACAATGGGGAAGTACTCTTTCACCGGGGGAATAATTCCGCCGCCGGCGGTGATGGGTTCCACGCACAGGGCACCCACCGTATCCGGACCTTCCTTGAGAATCACATCCTCCACCGCCCTTGCGCAATCAATGTCGCAGGCCGGATAGGTTTTATCAAAGGGGCAGCGGTAGCAGAGGCAATGGGGGACTTCGGCGAACCCATCCACAAAGGGGCCAAAGTCCTGTTTCCGCTCGTATTGACCGCAGGCACTCATGGCGGCCACGGTGGTGCCGTGGTAATCCCTGTCCCGGTAAAGGATTTTATACTTTCCCTTTCGTTCACTGGAAATCCGGGAGGCCAGGCGTGTCATTTTAAAGGCCTTTTCATTGGCTTCCGAGCCTGAGTTGGAAAAGTAGATTTTATCCAGACGGGGCAGCAGTTCCACCAGCTTGTCCGCAAATTTGATGGAAGGGATGGTGCCGTATGCCCCGGCATAATAGGGCATGACCTTGAGCTGCTCGTATACGGCCTTTGCAATGGATTCCCTGCCGTATCCCACCATAACGCTCCAGACACCGCCGGAGGTGGCATCCAGATACTCGTTTCCCCGGATATCCCGGATCATCAGGCCGTTTCCCTCCACCACAATCATCTGCTCCTGGGTTTTAAAACAGGAGTGGGATTTCATGTGGTGCCACAGTCTTTCCTTATCCTGCAACACCATCTGGTCCACGTCATAATCCAGCCAGTTTGTTTCTGAACTCATTGCTTTTCCTTCGTGTTATTTGGTTTCTGCCAGTTATAATTGAATTGGTCTGCCATAAAACATATGATGTGCCAAAGCATATTATGTGCCATTTTAAAGCTGGTGTGGGCGCCTGTTGAATTGATCTTATAAATAAAGGCGGTTATGATCGGTGATCCATAAGTTGACCCTGTTAGATTTGCGGCTGAAGGCAGACTTTTCGATTCATTATTGGAGGCATTGATGTTTGGGTTTTGTTGTAACTTATTGTTAAGATTGAGTTTTTAGTTCGGTGTGGGGTGGGTTGGGCCTGATGCGTTGCTGAAAAGTCTTAAATTATCAAGGGGTTATCCTGTTGAATGGCGCCAATACTGAATCACAACTGGATTTGCTTTCCCATTTTTAACCTTGAAAAAAACAAATCCCAAAAAAATATCATTCAATTCCAGCATACTAGGAAACGGATCGTTTTTTCGGCATATATCATGCATTTAGGGATGCCCATGCAAAATGGGGTTTCTAAATTAAAACAACAAGGAGAGAACGAAATGGAGAACACGGTAATGCATTTAATCAACGGTCAGGTGGTGGAGGGAACTAACAACCGGTTTCAGGATGTGTTTAATCCGGCCACCGGAGACGTGACAAAACAGGTGGCATTGGCCTCAAAGGCAACCGTGGAAGAGGCCATTGCCTCTG
>JAKSBB010000183.1 GCA_022361315.1 Desulfobacterales bacterium | reverse complement strand
CCTCAGAACCGACCGGGATGAGGGATACAGCAAAACAGCGGCCGAAATGATGGCATTGGCTGCCGAACAGCCGGGGTTTTTGGGCGTGGAATCTGCCAGGGAAGGTTTAGGTATTACGGTTTCATATTGGTCGGATATGGAATCCATACGAAACTGGAAGACCAACGCGGCCCACAAGGCTGCCCAGAAAAAAGGAAAGGCCCTCTGGTATTCAGACTACAGAATCAGAATTTCAAAGGTGGAGGAATCCTATGGGTGAAGGGTTCACCCGGGCTGAAAGGTTCACCCGGGCCGATAAATTCACCCTGGGTAAAAAATTACCCGGTTCATAACCCCACGTATGTTCCACACCCCTGTTTTGTGGAGATCAGAAGACGTTTAAGCCCAATCTTCAAAGAAAAACCATCTGAATCTTAAACCGATTCTTCCGATTGTGTTATTTTTTTCTTAAGATCCTTTATTTTTGAATTTCAGGGTTTACAACCGCCAATGTTTCATGTAGGGAATACCTATCCGTTTACCTGTTTGGGATGACTGCATACCCCTGCATTACCAAAGGGTTACAGCCCCCCACATTGCCGGAGGAGGTTGGCATGATCAATCGCAAGACAGTCACCACCCTGGGATTAAAGCCCATGACCCGGGATATGTGCTACGACTTTTACGTCAAAATTAATTCGGAATGCAAAACCCCTGATGCGATCCGGGAGTCTGTTTCCTGGTGGCAGACAGATGACGAAAAACTGAATCATCTCTGGTGGGTGCTCAACTATTACTCAGACCGGCTGGACCCGGACCGGAATCTGAGGGCCTATGTGGAAAAACACCTGGACACCTTGGCTGAAGAAACTGCATTTCAGGCGGAACTGAACCGTTCCGATGTACCCGAAGAAGAGGCCGAGGCTGGTAAACTGGCGGTATAAACGGCCGGAGATACAAACACACCGCTAGGAAGAGCGCCCGGCACCCCAGATGTCAACGATCTTGGTATTGCCCGGATATGACACGGTTTTATATTCCGTAATATTGGCAAGGGTGGTGGTGATCTTTCCCAGACGGCCGGCCTGGGAACGGATGGAATGGATACTGTTCAATGCCGCCTGGGTATCCAGATCCAGTTGAAGCAGTTCAGAATAACCGATGATGGCCTGAAGCGGCTGGTTGATTTCGTGGCACACCGCACCGGCCATTTCCAGAACCCCCTGAAGCCGCTCCTTTTCAAATCGCTCCTTTTCCGCCGCACGTCTCCCGGAGATATCCGTAAACGTCCCGATGGTCCATGACATGGGATCTTTACTATTGGTTGAATTCAGGCGGACATGTACGGGAAACCGGCTTTGGTCCTTTCGGATCAGGTCCATCTCATAGTCCGCCTTCCCCCGGGTGGACAATCCTTCGTAAATGGTCTTTCCGGCAAACTCAAAATCCGACGCATCCGCGTAGATGAGTTTAACGCTTTTATTTTCCAGGGCTGACTTGTCCGGGTACCCGAACATCCGGACCATCTCCGAGTTCACCCATTTGAAAACCCGGTTCTCCACCAGGGCGATTCCCACGGGTGAGGCTTCCAGAATCTTCTCCAGTATATTTCCCTGCTCCCGGATTCTGGTTTCCGACTCCTTGCGCTCAATGGCCAGGGCCACATGCTGGGAAACAGAGTTGAGCAGATTCAGGTCCCCTTCATCAAAGGTATCCTCGGACCCGTAGTCCTGAACACCCATCACACCACGCACACGGCCCTTAACGATCAGAGGGGCACCCAGCCATATCCGGCAGTCTGATAACCCGTTGTTGCGCTGAAGCGCGTCCCGGCAGTCCTCTCCCAGAAACATCTTGGGAGAGCCGGACCGGATCACCCGGTTGATGGGGGAGGTATTACCGCTGAAATCCGGGATCGGCTCCGGGCAGGAAAATCGTTCATTCACATAATAGGGAAAATAAAGGCTGTCCTCTCTCCCATCGTGAAGAGCGATGAAAAAATTTGTTGCACAGAGTATTTTCTCCAGGGAGCGATGAATGACACTGAACAATTCCTGAAGATTCCGGGTATGGGAAACAGAATTGGAGATCTCATACAGCACCGCAATGGTCTGCTCAAACCGCCGCTGTTTTTGGACCTCACCCGAACCCTGCATCCCGTCACCTTAAATCAGTCACCTTAAATTAGCGCTCTGTTAAGAAATTGTCGCGCATTATTCCACGCATTTACTAATTTTTCAAGATATTTCAGCGACTTTATGACGATAAACAGTTCTGATCAGGGCGTATCGGGGGACACTCAGTTTGATGAGCCCCAGATATCAACGATGGTGGTGTCCCCGGGGTAAGAAATGGTTTTATAGCGGGTAATTTTGGCCAGCCGCTCTGTGATAGTGCCGATCCTCCGGGCCTGGGATTTGATCTCCTTCAACCCTTTGGTAGAAACGCTTTCCGGGGATTCAAACAGGGTGGTATAGCCGACGATCGTCTGCAGGGGCTGGTTGATCTCATGGCAGATGGCGCCGGCCATTTCCAATACCCCCTGCAGCTTTTCCTTCTCAATACGTTCCTGATGGGCCTGCTCCAGCCGGGAAAGATCCGCCATAGTGGCAATGGTCTGCCTCGGAAACCCGCCTTTTCCCGATTCCGTGATAATCATATGGGCCTTAAATTTGCCACCGTCTTTTCGCACCAGATAAAAATCAAAATCGGCCCTGCCCTTGGCATCAAGTCCGGCCCGGATTTTCCGGCCCGCTTCTTTATAGGCATCATCACTCTCATAGATAATGGCGCAGCTCTGATTGGTGAGATCCGCCTTGGCCTCATATCCCAACATCTGAACCATCCGGGTGTTCACCCATTTGAACTCCCGGTTTTCCACCAGGCAGATCCCCACCGGCGAGGATTCCAGTATGGTCTCAAGCACCTGCTGTTGATCCTTCACCTTGTTCTCCGCCTCTTTTCTCTCTATGGCCAGGGCAATGTGTTGGGAGACAATGTTCAGCAGATCAAGATCTGCCGCCACATAAGCATCTGCCGAATCAAAACTCTGGATGGCGATGGCACCGATCACCCTGTCCCTGATAATCAGGGGGGCGCCCAGCCAGATCTTGGAAGCCGTGCCGATAATTTCCTGATTCTGCTGTTTCGCAAAATCGATAATATCCTGTTCGTAGAAAATCCTGGGCTGCCTGGCATTGATGACGATGCCCGTAAGGGAGGCGGTTTCGCTGAAGTTGAATATTTCAGCCGGCATACTGTCCTTTTCATCCACGTAGTAAGGAAAGGTGATGGAATCTTTCTCTTCGTGGTGAAGGGCAATGTAAAAATTTTCCACCCTGAGGATGCTGTCCAGGGCCTGATGAATCCTCAGATAAAGTTCATCCAGGTTCCGGGTGGCGGATACGGCGTGGGAAATATCATAGAGCACTTCCAGGGTCTTGGAATCATCCCTTTGATCGGCAGATATTGCTTCAGCTCCGTTTTTTCCCATATCAATTCCCCGCAACCCAAAACTTTTCCTGGCATTGGATTTGATTTTTATGCCATAACAAGGTATGTGCCAGTATAACAGCAGCCCAGATAAATGAATAGAAAAATAATAACAGCAACCAAGCAGCCGCCGGAAATGCTCCCATGAAGTCCATTGAAGAAACCTCCCTTCTCTACGAGATAAGTGAATCCCTGAACCAGCACATGGATATGAAGAAGTCCCTGTTCAAGGTGCTGACCGTATTGTCGGAATCTTTGAACCTCATCCGGGGTATCATCTTTCTCACAAATTCGGAGACCGGCGAAATCCGCATTGAAATGGCCCACGGCATTTCAGAGGAAAAAACCCGCGAAATCATTTACCTTCCCGGCGAAGGTATCATCGGTAAAGTGATCCAGAGCGGAAAGCCCGCCGTAGTCCCCAGAATCAGTGAAGAGCCCATATTTCTGGATAAAACCCAGTCCCGGAACCTCACCCAGGGCTAGGAATACTCCTTTATCTGCGTCCCCATTAAAAAGGACAACCGGGTGGTGGGGGCCATT
>JAKSBB010000117.1 GCA_022361315.1 Desulfobacterales bacterium | reverse complement strand
TCGTTGGGATGGACCCAGGAATTCATGTTCCGGATGTTTGCCATCTCCACCATGTACTTGTTGAGCCCGGTGTTCTGGAGGGTTTCCTGGAACAGGGGTTCATGGGTTCTGGGGGTACAGGCCGCGATGACCACGGCGTTGAGCTTCTTCTCCAGGATGGTTTTGGAAATGAGATCCTGGGTGTCGGAAGAACAGGTGAACATGTTGTTTTCCACGTAGGTCACCTGGGGAAGACTTGAGGCATAGTCCGCCACGGCCTGCACATCCACCACCGAGGCGATGTTGGTGCCGCAGGAACAGACGAAAACACCGATCCGTCGATCCTGTCCGGAGATATCGAACTCCTCCACGAAGCGTTTCTCAACCGCCTGGGTCCCCCGGGCCGCTGCCAGATCCGCCTTAACCCGGGCGGCTGCCGTAGACGCCGTGGCAACGGACTGGGGAATGGCCTTGGGACTCTGGAAGGCGCCGGTGACATAAATGCCTTCCCGGCTGGTGGCGGCAGGGGCAAAGCTGGAGGTTTTGGCAAACCCGTAGTGATCTAGTTCGATGCCGCAGCGTTCCGCCAGGTCCATGGCATCCTTGGGGGCTTCAAGACCGATGGACAATACCACCATGTCGAAGAATTCCTCATGGGTCGCACCCTTGTCGTCGGCCCAGGACATGGTAACGCCATGCCCGTCAGGCCCTGCCAGCAGGGTATGGGGACGGGCCCGGACAAAGGAAACCCCGTTGTCCCGGGCATTTTCGTAGTAACGTTCGTACTCTTTGCCCGGTGTCCGGATGTCCATGTAGAACACGGTCTGCTCACCGCTGCCCCCGGACATGTGCGCCTGGGTCATGACGGCCTGCTTGATGGCGTACATACAGCAGACGCTGGAGCAGTACCCATTATCCGCGCAATTGTGATTCCGCGAACCCACACACTGGATCCAGGCCACTTTTTTCGGTTCTTCTCCGTCGGAAGTTTTCTGCAGATGGCCCATGGAGGGGCCGGAGGCGGAGAGCATCCGCTCGTATTCAAGGCTGGTGACCACATCGGGGATGGTGTCGTAGCCAAAATAATCAATGCCTTTGGGGGAAAAGGGCGTAAAGCCGGGGGCAAGAATCAGGGCGCCCACGTTGAGATCCAGAGATTCTTCCTTCATCTCGTGATCGATGGCCCCCGTGGGACAGACCTTGGCACAGACGCCGCATTTACCGCGGGTCTGGTAGATACAGTTTTCAGGGTCGATGGCGTATTTCAGGGGAACGGTCTGGCCGTATTTGATATAGGCCGCCTTCCGCTTGTTCAGCCCCATGTTGTACTCATCATCAACCTTCTTGGGGCATTTCTCCGCGCAGAGGCCGCAGGCGATACATTTTTCTTCGTCCACAAACCGTGCGTGTTTTTTGATCCTGACGTTAAAATTACCTGCCTCTCCCTGGACCGATTCGATCTCGGACAGGGTAAGCAACTCGATATTCAAGTGCCGACCGCACTCAACCAGTTTGGGTGAGATGATTCACATGGCACAGTCGTTGGTGGGAAAGGTCTTGTCCAACTGGGACATCGCTCCCCCGATACCCGCACTCTTCTCCACAAGGTAAACGTAAAACCCGGAATCCGCCATATCCAGGGCCGCCTGGATACCGGCGATACCACCGCCGGCCATCAAAACAGAACCTTTCGGTTGTGTTGCCATAAATCACCTCTTGAAAGCTAAACTGTTAATAATATGTATTAATTAAAAGCATCACGGCTTTTTAATTCTAAGGTACGCCATACGGCGTCTTAAAAAGCTATCCGGCTTTTCAGCTCCCGAAGCACCCGGGATCCAGCCTCCTTTACAGCCTCTTTTGCATCTGGGGTAAGCCCCGGGCTGATTTGGTTGGGGATGAATTCTGTATTCATGGCAATTACTCGAACATCGATGCCGCGCTCCGCCATCTGGGAGAGCAGGTTGGAAGACGGGGCCTGGTGGAGTGAAAAATCAGAGAGTTTTTCCCTGGGCACCTTTGAGACGTCGACCTCAAAGACCTCACCCTGACCGCGGCCTTCCACCGTGACAGCATCTATGACAATGACCAGTTTCGGGGGGGTGTCCACCAACAAGAGGTCAAAGACAAGGTCCCGGATGCCGGTGCCGGCATCCAGAACCAGGACAGAATCCGGCAGGGTGTGGGTCGCAAGGATCTCGTTGACAACTTCCGGGCCAAATCCGTCATTGCCGAACAGCGTGTTGCCACACCCGAATACTAAATACTGCTTGTCATATACTTGTGTCGTCACTGATATTTCTCAGTCAATAAATTAAATTCAGAAAATGAAAACAACTTGGGTAGTAAACCCCATACACAAATTCAGTTTCATTTCTCTCTGAAAAAAGCCTTAGCGTTAACAGGCTGTTTTTCATTTGTCAAGGGGCAAAATCGGCTTTTTTTAAGAAAATTCAATTCCGATTATTTTAGTGGGGATTGATATAACCAACTGAAAACAAAGATTAAAAACATATACTAAATTTTGCTTATCAATTTTTTTTAAGTTTTTAATATTTTTTTTACATTTTGTTCAATTTTATTGAACGAAAAAATAAATAAAATTTTTAAGTGAATATAAGGGTGAT
>JAKSBB010000974.1 GCA_022361315.1 Desulfobacterales bacterium | reverse complement strand
CCTTCTCATGGGAAGCAATGATCTGAACGGCCCCGCTGAGGACTTCCGAGGTGTGACAGGACTGACCGAAACGCTTCACCGCACTCAAGCTGTCCTGGCCAACGGCCCCAAGCCCCTGGCTGATCCACATATCCACATGTGTGTTTTCAAAATGATCCTGCACAACAGCCTTCATGGCTTCGGCCGGCGGGGTCCCGTCCAAACAGGCCAGACAAACCCTGGCAAGGAATTCCGCCGCGTCTATGGTCGCCGCGTCATTATGGGTCATCCGGGTCTGGGCCCTGACGGCAGGAAACAGCCGGTCCGGTGCATCGCGAAGGGCGAGTACCACCGGAGAAATCCGTCCGGCACCTGCCATATCATTTGAGGCGGAACCGCACTCCCCGGGCCCCCTGCCCTGGGCAATATTTTTAAGGGTGGCCCGGGTGGCCGTATCCATATATCCCTCATACGCCGGAAACATGGCCTGCCAGTCCCTGAAAAAGAGATCCGTATCATACCCGCCCCGGGCAACGGATGTGAGAAGCGTGAAGATCTGATCCCCGTAGTGGGTAAACTCACCCTTGTGTTTTGTGGGATGGTAAGAGCCGGCATCGGGGGCCAGAAGGGTATCAATCCGGCCGTGATCTGCCAAAATCTTATCCGCATCATAGATCCAGTGGACTCCGAGGGACAGGGCGTCCCCCGCCAGAACGGCCCGGACCATATCCTTTGCCTTGTCTATCGCCGCTGTTGCCATAGGTTCACCTCTTTTTTGTGTTTGGGAAACCAAACTGAGTAAGACACAACCAAGGTAATACAGGTTGAAAAAATTGAAAGGGGGTAACGCGGGAAATTGGATGAAGAATCACGCAGAAATGCGTGTCTGCCTGAAAAACCGGTACAGGATCTGGTCATCCACCCCCTGGGAGACCTGACTTGAAAACCAGAGTGCGGGCATTTTCCCGTCTCCAGCGGCTTTGGCCCGGATATCCTTGAGCACCTGCCCGGCAATCACCCGGCATTTGGGATCTTCATAAAATCCTTTCCAGTCCGTGTCCTGGTACTTCAGGGTCTGCCGGTACTTCCGGATCTGCCGGTTCAGGATTGCGGAAAACCCCTGCAGGGTTTTGGGAGACCCCTTGTAGGTGTATTGTATGATATTCTCCACGCTGGGAATATACTTCTGCCAGAAGTCCCGTTCGATTTCCCGGGCCTCAAACATATGGTGGATCATGATGCGCAACAGGTGCCGGGTGCGGAAGAGCACCCGCTTCTGTGTATCCACCAGGGTGAGTAACTCCTGCCAGAGGTGGCGGTTCATCTGGAGAAATGTTTTATCAAACCGTTTGGCCAGGGCCCCCTTTTTCTTGTCACCGGCCTGAAGATACTGGACAATCCAGTCCAGCGCCTCGTCCATGTGCCGGTCAACCGCAGCACTGATAATCTCCAAGACCTGCTGGTGGGTGATAATTCCCACAACCGGCGGGTGATGCACCTCACCATTTTTCACAGGTTTGGGAGTTACCCGTTTTTCCTTTTCCAGTGCGGCGTTCAACCCGTTGCCGATCTGGGTCTGGAACAGGGCCAGCTGCTCGACGGACAAATCGTTGACCACCTGAAAAAGATAGAGAGCTTTTTCCCTGTCATCCCGGATAAATCCGAGTATGCCCGCAAAGGCATAGGAAACAACCTTTTTGGTGGTCCGGTGATCAAAAAATGTCTTCAGGGTCTCAGGCCGGCTGCCGTCCCCGTCCCAGGTGGCCAGAAACCGATTCACCAACGCCGTCTGCCACTCCTGGGCTTTCCGAAACCCGTCTTTCTGGGATTTAACAAGGAAAGGCAGAAACACCCTGAAATAAAAAGGATGGGCCCAGCTGCCGGGGATGGTCCGGTTCCTGTAGGCGCCATAATATAAAGAGACCATCATCATCAGCGCCTCGGGTGTCTCTTCATCGAGCATCCGGTTTTCAAAGGTCTCTGCCAGACGGGTGGTGAGCCGTGTTCTGATGGTTTTAAACAAACCGGCCTTAAGCCGTTTGGCCAGACCTTTGGCGGCTATTTCCACCTCTCCCAGGCGGTCTTCCGTTACAAGTTTCTGGGCCACCCCTTTGACCTCCCGGGCGGACCGGGCCAGTACGGGGCGGGTTAAGCGTTCGTACACGTAAGCATCCCTGGAGGTTTGGGTGGAGATCCCCTCCCGGATCAAATCGAATGCGTTCAGCAACAGCCCCTCATGGGCATGTGCCAAAAAGTATTCACAATAGGTCCAGCACTCGTGATATTGTTTGGTGTCGTACATTGTATTTTCCCGCCGGGGGATGAAATTCGTGAGATTTAAAAGCGCTTCTGTAAATGTTACGGGAATTGGCTCTGGTGTCAATAAAAAACCTTTCCGGCAGCCGTTCCTATACCGTTTATACCTTATCCCCTAAACCAATGGTCAAAATGGAATTGAATCTCACACGCTGATCATGTAATCTTACAGGCAATCCAATATCTACCGGATAAAATGCCCAGCGGGAGACCATGCAGGAAACCAGAGCAACAATTTTACTCGTCGATGATGACCCGGATGTACTGGCCGCCACAACCCGGGTGCTGAGCCGTGACGGTTACCGGGTAATAACAGCTGAAGGAGGGATTGCATGCCTGAATCAAGCCCCCGATCTCGCACCGGATCTCATCCTTCTGGATGCGGTAATGCCTGATTTGACGGGGCTTGAAGTCTGCAGGCAATTGAAGACGGCCCCATCAACCCGCCATATCCCGGTGATTCTGATATCCTCCATGAAAATCGAATCCGACGACCAGGCAGAGGGTCTTGAAACCGGTGCGGACGACTATATTACCCGCCCCATAAAAAACCGGGAACTTCTGGCACGCATTCGGGCTTTTTTACGGCTGAGAGCCGTGGAAAAAAAACTGGCAACCCGGGAGAAGCTACTCAGCGCGGTGGTGGATAATATTGATGCCAGCCTTTACATCGTTGACAGACAAATGCGGGTGAGCTGGATCAATGCCCGGACAGCCAGGGAGTTGGGGAAGACGGAATCTGAGATCCTCGGGGAAAAATGTTTTCATCTCTTCGGAGAAGGGGACGCCCCTTGCCCGGGATGCCCCGTTTTAAAGACCGTGAATACCAAAACAGGTGCATCTGCTATCCTCAGTTTTCCGGGAAGCCGGATCAAGCACGCCACCACCCACCCCCTCACCGACGACAGGGGGCGTTTGCAGGGAGTCCTGAAAATCGATACCGATATCACGGACCGGAAACAGAACGAAGCCGAGCTGGACCTGAGGGTCCATGTAAAAAAACTTGAAGAAAAAAACATCGCCCTCAATGTTCTTCTGGAAACCCGTGACGACCAAAGACATCAAATCGCCGATACGATCTGGCAGAACTTCGACCGTTTGGTATGCCCTTACCACGAAAAACTGAGGGAAGGACGCCCCAAAGACCTGGACACCCTGGTTAAAATTCTTGAAAAAAACACCATAGAAT
>JAKSBB010000461.1 GCA_022361315.1 Desulfobacterales bacterium | reverse complement strand
TCTTCCACTGTTGTTTTTTTGTAGCCGTATTCGGCAAACAGGTTCAGGGCGTCTCTATACAACTGATGTCGTTTTTCGTCTTTCTTTGGTGTTTGGGGCATGATTATCTCATAAAAATTGAAAAATTGAACTTTTTGATCATTTGTTCAATTTTTATGAGATAATCATGGGAAAGTCAACCCTGGTTTTGGGCGGAGGGGAAAGAAATTCCCCTCCGGAATGAGTTCAGATTATCTTTAATTAAACGGCGTTTTCTAACAGCCCTACGACATATGGCCCTTCCGGTGCCACAGCCAGTTTCTCGTGGGTGGGTAGCAGCGTGTCCAGGGTGTTCTGAATGTCATCGGTTTTGATCATGCCCATGGCTTCCACTTCCGCTGCTGAAAGATGGGGGGAATAGACATAGATCCTTCCGGCGTGGTCCAGGGCCTGGTAGGTGGTTTGCAGACACCATTGATCAATTTCGAATTTTCCGGGATCCGAATACTTTTCAAAGAACTGATCCGGTGAATTGCCTTCCATGATCATTTCGGTGTACTCTTCGGATCCCAACCCTTCCCGGCATTCACAGGCCACAATGATGGTGCCCCCTTTTTTGACGATGTTACGGGCGGCGATCAGGCCCTTGCTGACCTGGTAGAAGGTGGCATCCAGGGGATAGCCGCCGGCAGAGGTGACCACCAGATCCACTTCTTCCTTAAGACTCCGGGATGCCAGTTCCCTGACCAGCTTGCAGCCTGCCAGATGAGCATGGTCATAATGCCCGGCAAATATGCCGACAATATCACGTGCCTTATTGATGACGACATTGGCGATGAAATCCACGCCTGCAAGTTTACATACTTTTATCCCTGCCTCATGGAAGGGGTTGCCGTCCAGCCGGCAATTGGTGACACCCGGCTGGTCGATCATCCTGAACGAGTGCATATGGGTCATGGTGGTGAAACTTGAGATGCCTGGCAGGATAGATTTCCTTCCGCCGCTGTATCCCGCATACATATGGGGTTCGATCAACCCGGTGAGAATTTTCAGGTCCGCATCAAGGTAGTGCCGGTTAATCTCTATGGGGGCCCCGTCAATGGTGTCAATCAGCCGGAGGTCTTCTTCCTTCCGGCAATAATGATTAATAATGTTGTAATTATCCATGATTTCCTGCCCGACCATACGCCGGAGTTCTTCCCCCAGATTTGGCCGGTGCATCCCGGTGGAAATCAGAATTTTAATTTTATCCCGCGGGATGCCTGATGATTCCAGGGTATCAAGAATCGGCGGCAGCAGAATGTGATTGGGCACAGGCCGGGTGATATCTGAGATGACAATACAGGCATCTTTCCGGCCTTTGGCAAGTTCTGCCAGGGGTGGGGATTGGATCGGGTTTTCGATGGCTTCCCGGACGGCCCCGGCCGGATCAGATTGAGCCGGTGACGCAGTCGGGTTCAATAAGACCGTGTTGTCCGGTACATTTATATCAATATGTGTCTCTCCACATAAAAGGCTGACGTCCATGATATGCTCCGTAAAGTTTTCGGTATTCTGTATAGGTAAAGAATCAGGGGATATCCATAACTCTATAATGAGAATTATAGGGTACGCGTATGATGGATGTCAAAGGGATGAAAGATCTCCCATCGGTGTGCACTCAAACCAGGATTATAAACCGGCGTTAGAACCGGTTTAACGCTTTTGTCCGCGGTGCCTTCCGGCCGTCAAAGAAATCACAGGCTCTATAATAACGCAGGTCTTCCACCCAGTGGGCGGCGTAGGCCTTGTCCCGGGCCATCCGGGCGGCAAGCCGCCATGGGGCGGTGAGGCCTTCCAAGATCGGGCCGCCCAGTTCTGTGGGGTCCCGGAAGCATTCCCAGTCACAGGCCAGGCAGTGGGCGTTTGTATCCAGTGATTTTATATCCAGATCCTGAAAACGGCCCAGGTTGTCTGTGCCGCGGTACCCGCAGGGATAGGTGTTGCCGTCGGTGCAGTTGATGTAGAAAAAGTCAATGCCGCCCCGGCAGCCGTATGTCTCATGGCTGTTCCCTTTACCGGTGTATTCCCGGACCAGGGTGTGGAGCGAGGTCAGGGGGGAGAAAATACGGAGCCTGGACCGGTATTTGGGGATGGTGTCCATGAGCGCTTTGAACAGCAGGGCTTTCTCCGTCCGGGTGAAGCAGACCACCCGGTCCGGGGAGGCGGCAGCATAAACCGCGTCGAGCCCGTCCTTGTCTTCGCTGTCGTCCATGCTCATGGGGTAGCAGGCGTTGGCAATGGTGAAGCCCAGGTTGATGACACTGCGGTAGAAGGCGTCGAAGCCGTCGGCAAAGGCCTGGTAGAAGGGGGAGGCTTCCGGATGTTCAAGGGCCGCCTCGGTGGGCTGGGGCTGGCTTTGGGTACGGCTACTGAGGTTCCGGTTCAATCCCAGGTTCACCGAAGGGTAGAGGCCGGCATCGTGGAAAATCGGCAGGGATTTTTCCATACCCCGCACCACCCCTTCAAATCCGCGCATGGATTCGTGGACATGGGGGAGGGCGGAGTCCAGGCTGACCCAGAAGTTGCGCAAGGGAGTGGCCGCCAGTTCGTCTGCGATTTTCTTTATCTTGTCCCCGAATTCCGGCCGGTGGTGATTCATGAAGAAAAAACCGTTGGTGCCGGTGCGGATATAGGGGATGCCGGCCTTTCCGGCGTGGTTGATGAGTTCGGGCAGATCTTTGCGCAACAACATGGGCTCACCCCCGGTGAAGGAGATGGCCTGGATGCCCTTTTCACCTGCCGCATCAATGATTGATTTTATCTCGTCCGTGGACAATCGGGTTCTGGGGAATGCGTTGCTCTTTCTCATACCGCACTGGGGGCAGGTGGCGTTGCAGCGGTCCGTGATCTGGATGACGAGCTGGCCGGGCAACCGGTCCCGGACCATGAGGGCGGCGGTTTTCAATCCTGATGTAATTGATTCCATAACTGCTTATCCTGCCTTTGAGAATTCCTGAACTGTCTTGGGAGTGTCGATTTCCTTATAAAATTCCCAGGAGCGGATATAGGCGTTTTCAAAGGAACGGTTTTCCATGTATTCCCTGGCGGCCATGGCCATTTTTTCCCGAAGGCCCTTGTCCGTGGCCAGGCTTTCCATGGCCTTGACCAGGGCGGTGTGGTCGTCGCCGGGTACGATGAATCCGGTCACCCGGTCCTCCATGTTTTCGCAGGGGCCGCCCAGGTCCGAGACAATAACGGGCAGGCCGGAACTCTGTGCTTCCAGGACCACATTGCCGAAGGTATCGGTGGTGGAGGGAAATACAAAGGTATCGGCAGAGGCGTATACCTGGTGCAGGGGCTCACCGGAGAGATACCCGGTGAAGGTGACCGGGGCATCCCGGAGTTGCCGTTTCATCTCTGTGGCATAGGGGCCGTCACCCACAACGGTGAGATGGACGTTTTCATGGGCGGCGCTTAATGCCGTGAAGGCGTTCACCAGCAGGGGCAGGTTCTTTTCCTTGGACACCCGGCCCACGTAGAGGAATTTTACGGCATCCCGGTTGATGTCGTAGTCTTTGTTCAGGATGCCGTTCCGTTTGGACGGATGGAAGGTATCGGTGTTGATGCCCCGGGGCATGATCCGGATTTTTTCTGGCTTTATTCCCTTTTCCGTGAGTTCGTCAAAGGAATTCCGGCTGGACACGTAAATCTGGTCCATCTGGTCGTAGTACCAGATCATGA
>JAKSBB010001294.1 GCA_022361315.1 Desulfobacterales bacterium | reverse complement strand
TGTTTACGGTAAGGTCTTATTTTCTGAGAAATGTTTCAGTGATGAATGTTCGGCCCCTGACGCCTTTGATCTGGAAGAGTTCATCGGCCAGGCTTCATGGATTGTGAATAATCCGAATATCGTCCATTCCTTTGAGGATTTCCCAGATGAGGATTTAGCTGATGACGGGGGGAGCAGACGAGAACCTCCCGCGCCGATTTTAAAGTATCGCCGTGTCGCCCCACTTCCGGGGGAACCCTTTCCCCGGCGCATCCCGGATCCGTTGCTGATGTTGCCGTTGTTGGGGAACATGACGCCAAAGGAACTCATTCGCCACAGGGTGATATCTGCCTCTTCGGATATCCGGGTGTTGGGAACCGGCGTCGAATTTCACTTTGTGCCACCCGATGAACTTCCCCGGGGCGTGATGGATGAAATCGTTGCTATGGTGGATGCCGGCGGTTCCGTGGATATCACCCATGTCCGTGCCAACCTTGAACGGGCTTACCTGATCGGCTATGCCACAGAAAACGGATGCATTGTGGGCAATTCGAGCCTCAAGCGGCCCCGCCAGGTGTTCGTGGACCGGATTCGGAATATCACCGGCCTGGATTTTACACGATTTGTGGAACGGGGATATACCTCGGTGCGTCCGGAATACCGGGCCATGGGAATCGGTGCGAAACTTCTGGAAGGCTTGACGTCAAGGGCAGTTGATGTCAAGGTGTTTTCCATTATCAGCGAAGACAATCTGGCCACCCAGAAGATTGCCCTTCGCAACAATACCCGGAAAATAGCCACCTATTTCAGCGATAAGGTGGGCAAAGAGATGGGGGTCTGGATGCCGGAACATATGATTGAAAAGGAGTGGACAAGCCAGCCATGAACGTTGCCGGCCGCAGCATAGGCATCATGACCGTGAACGGGTTTGACTTTCATCCCAACGCTCGTTTTAGAGAAGAGGCCAAACAGCGGGGCCATCGGGTGATGCTGATTAATCCTTACAGCCTGTGCTGTTCTGTCGGAAGAAATAAGGGCGAGGTTTCTTTTTCGGATCATGACACCTTACCGGACCTGGTGATGCCCCGTCAGGGCTCACCCATGGGGGAATACGGATTTGTACTGCTTCGTCAGTTTGAGTTGATGGGAATTCCCCTGGTAAACGGCATCCGCGGGGTCACCATTGCCCGGAACCAGTTTATGAGCCTTCAGCAATTATCAGGATCGGGGGTACCGGTGCCGGAGGCCTGTTTTGTGAACCGCCGTGATACGTTTTTTGAAGGGGTCGTACGGCTGGGCGGCTATCCGGTTGTGGTAAAGCAGGTGGACGGGATGGGCGGCGACGGTGTGGAAAAACTGGATTCGCCATCCGATGCCGAAGGGTATCTGGAAGACCATTTTGTTCCTGTTAAGGGGCTCGTACTTCAACGGTATATCCCCCCTGAAAATCGGCAGGATTTAAGGCTTCTTGTGGTGGGCGATCGGGTGGCCGGCGCTATGGCGCTGACACCACCGCCGGGGCAGTTTAAGGCCAATATCCATCAGCAGGGACGGGCCTGTGCCTTTTCACCGTCACCGGAGCTGGAACGGACCGCTGTTGATGCGGCAAAGGCTTGCAGTCTGGATATCGCCGGGGTCGATATCATGGTGTCACCCGATTCCGGTGCCCAGGTGATCGAAGTGAATTATTCCCCCGGATTCAGCGGGCTGGAAAAGGCAACGGGAAAAAATATTGCGGCAACTATTCTGGAACATGTACTGAAAACTGCTTTCCGGAATCAGTCATAATTAAGGGAATTCGTATCTATGAAACTTCTGGATTTTAATCTGGACAAAGACGGGGAAACCGTTACGGCTTCGGCGGTGGTGGTATTTGAAGATAACGACCGGGAGCCAAAAACCGTTTTCATAAAAACAACAGAGGCTTACGCGGAGGGCTTTGCTGTCAACCCGGATGCATTTCTGGTGGGATGTCTGCTGCCGGCCCTGCACCTGGGGGAAAAACGTCTGGTTGTGGACGGTGAGGTCTGCCCCTTTCTGCTGGAAGGGGTCAACGTGATTCAGCGAATGCTGGCACATTGGACAGAGGGACGATATGCACCTATTCAGGTTACGGCTAAACCCCGGTCTGTGATTGAAACGCCCGTGCCACCCAGAACCGGCATGGTCATGTCCGGCGGAATGGATTCCCTGGCTGCACTTCGGCTGAACCGCCTCAACTATCCCGAGGACCATCCGGCATATATCCGGGACGCCTTTTTTCTCCATGGGTTTGACATCGGCGGGGTCATAGAGCGGGGGGCAAAATACCACGTCTTCGACCGGGCCATCAAGGCCATTTCCCATATTACCAGGGATGCCGGAACCACATTGATTCCCGTGTATACCAATATCCGCCACCTCTGCGATGAGCGGGAACTCTGGCTGGACTCTTTTTTCGGGGCGGTGCTTGCGGCCATGGCCCATTCTTTTTCCGCCCGGGTGAATCTGATGTTCATCGGTTCATCCTACGATATCCCCAATCTGCATCCCTGCGGGTCACATCCGCTGCTGGATCCGGAGTATTCGTCCTACGGCATGCGCATCCGGCACAGGGACTATGAACTCTCCCGCCTGGAAAAGATCGAAATTGTCTCCCACTGGGATGCGGCGTTCCAGAATTTCAGGGTCTGCCTGGCCAATGTACCGGATCAGCTGAACTGCGGCCGGTGTGAAAAGTGTGTCCGAACCATGACTGAACTGACCGCCCTCGGACTTCTGGATAAAACACGGGCCTTTGAAGCGGATGAGGTGCTGCCGGAAGATATCGACCGGTTTGATATCACCATCCGGGTCAGGCCGCCGTTCTACCGTCCCATGGTGCCGCTGTTAAGGGCGCGGGGAAGAGACGACCTGGCCGATACCATAGAACGAAAGCTTAAAGGTGCAGACGCCTAAAGGATGAAAAAAATCCGGCTCATACTGGTTCTGGTGAACTTTCTGGGGGGCTGCGCCACCTTTATCTACTTTAACTATATTCTCCCGCCGCGGCCTTCGGATCCGGGTATTCCCGGATACTATGATGCCGTTTTTTTCGCCGTGACCATGCTTTTCATGAGTGTCAGCTTTCTTTTGTTACGACGCCGGCGCATCGGCATGATGGCCCGGATCATTGATGGGAAAAAGAAAATCGGTGATCTTCCGGGGGATACGGCCGCATACCTCCAGCGGGAGGTGCTGAAACTGCCCAGCACCATCAGTCTGATTTCCCTTGGAATGTGGGTGGTGGCCGGATTTATTTTTGCCTTTCTGGAGCCCCTGATCACCTCGCGTTTGTTTGACGTTCCTTCTCCGGATCTGCTTGACTGTCTGAGGTGGTTTCTGGGGATTTCCTGCCTCGGGGGCGGGGTCACCTGCCTAGTGTTATTTTTTCTTCTGGACAATGCCTGGCGGCCCAATATCCGACAGTTTTTTCCAAAAGGACAGTTGCGGAACGTCAGATACGGGTTCCGGGTGAGGTTACGCACCCGGTTTTTAATGGTGTTTCTGGGAATTATATGTATCCCTATGCCCATTATCGCTATCATTTTGACCTCCAATATCCGGCAACTGCACATGGCTGATGCCGTGACCCGGAGCGAGTTGATCTCCTCCCTCTATTGGGAACTTGCCTATGTTGCCGCAGACCTGATGACCATTGCCGTCGTGCTGGCATATTTACTGGCCAAAAGTATCATCGGGCCCCTGGAGCAGATCAAAACCACGGTGAAGGCGGTGGGGAACAATGATCTCACACGTCGGGTACCGGTGGAATCCAACGATGAGCTTGGAGATGTGGCCCAGGGGGTGAACGCCATGGTGGACAGCCTCAATGAAAGCCGCTCTGCCCGGGATTCCCTGGGACGCTTCATGTGCCGTGAAATCCGAGAGCAGATTCTCGCAGGCCGCAACACAGACCTGTCTGGCGAAATGAAACGAGTCACCCTGCTGTTTTCTGACTTAAGGGGATTTACAGGTCTTGTGGAGCAGAATCATCCCAGGCAGGTTGTAAAGGTGCTGAACCGGTACTTTGACGAAATGACACTGGCGGTTCGGGCACACAAGGGGCTTATCCTTCAATATGTGGGGGATGAAATTGAAGCCGTGTTCGGTGCGCCGGTGGGATATGAGGATCACCCGGAAATGGCGGTTCAGGCTGCCCTTGAAATGCGCCGCCGTCTTGGAAACCTGAATGAAGCCCTTGCCAAAGAGGGGCTGCCCCGACTCTCTCATGGGATCGGTATTCATTCCGGTGCCGTGCTGGCGGGGAACATCGGCAGTGAGGAACGCATGTCCTACGCACTGGTGGGGGATACCGTGAACACGGCCTCCCGCATCGAAGGCCTGGCCAAAACCTTTGGTTCCGATATCATCCTCAGCCAGACCACCCACAGTCTCCTGACCGGCACATACAGCACAGAGCAAATGGCGCCTGTGCGGGTGAAAGGGAAGGGGGAGGAGATTATTGTCTACAAACTCCTGGCCTGAGGCCTTTTATCCTTGTGATTAAGCCGGTGTAAATAGTTTTGTGCTGCGGCCTCGGGCCACCCGATAACCGCAACACAAACCTTTGGGTTAGTTGATCTGAAATTTCGCGTGGAGCCCTCTGATTCTCTGGCTCAGCACCGAGCAGATCTGCAGGGAAATCCGCGGGAACTCCATGGCGGTTTCCTTAAACTCCTGTTTGTGAAGAATGAGAAAGCGGCAAGGTCTCACCGTCTTTATGGTGGCGGATCTCGGGGCGTCATCAATGAGTGCCATTTCGCCGAAAGCGCCACCGGACGAGATCTGATCCAGTACCACCTGTTTGCCGTCAGGCTGTTCCATGATCACATCCACCTCACCGTCGATGATAAGAAAGACGGTTTCTCCCATTTCGTGCTGGCGGATGACTTCAGCGTCCTCCGGATAGTCCCGTTCTTCGGTCTCTGCAGCGATGGCTGCCAGTTCTTCTGCGCTCAGCCCGGAAAAGATATCAATTTCCTTAAGGAGAAGGATTTTTTCTCCCATGGAGATTTCCGCGGTCTGGATCTGTTCCGTTGTGTTGTCTGCGGATGTGGCGGTGTTTGAGACCATCTCAACTTCCTTTAATATGATGGGGTTTTCATGTGATTTTAAATGGGTGGTCAGTGCCTGGACATCATAGGTTTCTCTGTCGTTTCTGACCAGGCTGAGTCCCATGATAACGTCAACCCAGTCTTCGGAGTTCAGCAGACGGGTGAGGACATCCTCGCCTTCCTTGTTCAGGTCGGGCAATTTGACCAGTTTACTTCCTTCATCAAGGGCTTTTTCCGGTGTGGGGCTTTCCAGAAGGGGGACCATCTGGTTGAAAGCCTTACGGTCCAGGACATCGCTTAGCAGTTCGATGGCATTGGCCCTCTGTCGGGTGTCGGGGGAGAATATACCACGCCATGCCGTTTTCATCTTTCCGCTCTTGTCGTTGATGGCCAGGACACGGATGACGTTTTCCAGAATCAGATCCTTTTTCTGCAGCAGATGGTCGGAGACCATTTCCACCACCGGGCTTTGGGAGGATTGTTTCAGTTTAACACCCATGGCCAGGCTGGTGTAGCTTTTGAGAATCTGGTTTTTGGCAAACATCAAGATATCAAATTCTTTGATATCCATGTGTTCCAGCAAATTGAATATGCCGCGTCTGATCTTCGCACTCGGAATACCTAAGGATTCCACAAGGAGTTTGTTATTCCGGTATTCAGCGGATTTGATCTTTTCCTTGGCAAAATCACGGATATCCTCTGAACTGTCACCCAGCAGGGAAACGGCCCTTTTCAGTGTGGTGTCGTTATCAATGACCAGCGCATCCAGGGCAGCCATGCGGACCGCCTCTATTTCATAGGAAAGATAGGAATAGATTACCGTGTTCAATTCCCTGGCTTCCAGCCGGGAAAGGGCAATGATAATATCCGGAATGATGGGGTCAATATTTTTCTCTGAGAGGATTTCCAGCAGTCTGTCAATAAAGCTGTGTTTCCGGATCAGACCGGAACAGATGATACCTGACTGGCGCTGGTCCATATCCCGGCTGTTTATCCAGGTTTCAATTCTGGGAAGCGTTTCTGCGGGGTTCTGGGAATACCGGCAGGCTGCGGCAAATCCTCTGACCACCGGATGGGTGCTTTCCAGATACGGGGTGAGATCCACCTTATTGGCCGCTGTGAACCCTTCCTGACAAACCAGTTTGAGGATGGCTATGGTGGTTTCCGGTCGTTCCGGATTCAGGTGAGCCACCAGCGCATCTGCGGCTTTGGATCTGGACTCAGGCGAGATCATTTTTATTAATGCCACCTGGGTGGATTCATCCTGCAGGGGAAGTGTCTCGAGAATATGTTTGTCCAGAGAGGCCTGGGAGAATTTTTTCAGTAGGTTGCCGTACCAGATGGCATCTTTTCCTCTGGCTTTAAGAAAAGAGGCTTCAAGGTCGGAAAGCACTTTTTTGTCCTGCTTGAATATGTGGGCAAGTTCCTTGGTGCTGAAGCTTTTGATATCCAGCAGGTTATTGGATATCATGTCCTTTAAGATGGTGGCGTATTTCGCTTTAAGGATAATGGGCGCGGCAAGCCAGGCCAATACAAAGGGCAGGGCCACCAGGGTCAGGTATCTGGGGTG
>JAKSBB010000759.1 GCA_022361315.1 Desulfobacterales bacterium | reverse complement strand
GTTGAAGACCATCGGAATCAATCCGGTGGTGGTGCACGGCGGCGGTCCTCAGATTAACAAGGTGCTGGATGCCATGGGTATCACCTCCACCTTCATTCGGGGCATGCGCTACACCGATGATGCCACCATGGATGTGGTGGAAATGGTACTTGGCGGCAAGGTGAACAAAGATATCGTGGCCCGTATCAACCGGCTCGGAGGCAGGGCCGTAGGATTGACCGGCAAGGACGGCGGCCTGATACTGGCGGAAAAGATGAAGATCTACCATCAGGAAGATGAAAATTCACCTCCGGAAATCATTGATCCGGGTATGGTCGGCGATGTTTCCCAGGTTAATCCTGAAATAATCCACACACTCACTGCCCAGGGTTTCATACCGATCATCGCCCCGGTGGGAATCGGTAAAGAAGGGGAAACTTACAACATCAACGCAGACGTGGTTGCATCAAAAATTGCCGCCGCCCTGAATGCCGAGCGCCTTATGCTTGTAACTGATGTGGACGGCGTCTTGGACCCGGAGAAAAACCTGATTTCCTCCGTAAACGATACGGAAATCGGTGAGATGATTTCAGACGGCCGCATTATCGGCGGGATGATTCCTAAAGTGGAATGCGCACTGAGCGCCATCACGGCCGGGGTGAAAAAATCACATATTATCAACGGTAAAACACCACACGCCGTCCTGCTCGAGCTGTTTACCGATTCAGGTATCGGCACCCAGGTATATACAAAATAATATAAAGGATAAACTGTGAGCGTAAAACATACGGAAGATCATGTGTTTCAGACCTATATGCGCCAGGGCCGTCCCTTTGTCAAAGGGGAGGGCACACGTCTCACCGATGACCAGGGCAAGGAGTTTACCGATTTTCTGGCCGGTATCGCCGTGTGCAACCTCGGCCATTGCCCCCCTGCAGTAACTCAAGCCATATCTGCTCAGGCAGAGACGCTGGTACATGTGTCCAACCTCTTCTATACCAATCCCCAGGCAGACCTGGCAAAAGCATTGACGGATAAATCCTTTGCCGACCGGGTGTTTTTTGCCAATTCAGGAGCGGAAGCCAATGAAGCGGCCATTAAGCTTGCCCGTAGATATTTTCAGCGCAAGGGCGAGAAAAACCGCTACCGTATCATCACCATGACCCAGAGTTTTCACGGGCGGACCATGGCCACCCTGACTGCCACGGGCCAGGATAAGATAAAAGACGGGTTCTATCCCTTACTGGAGGGATTCTCACATGTGCCCTTCAACGATATTGAGGCACTCAGGGAAGCTGTGGACAATACGGTTTGTGCCGTCATGATGGAACCGGTTCAGGGAGAAGGCGGTGTGATCCCTGCTGATCCGGACTACCTGGCTCAGGTACGTCAGCTCTGTGACGATACCGGCACCCTGCTGATTTTCGATGAAATTCAGACCGGTATGGGCAGATGCGGTACCCTGTTTGCCCATCAGGCGTATGGGATTACTCCCGATATCATGACCCTTGCCAAAGCACTTGCCAACGGCCTTCCCATAGGGGCCATGCTTGCCACCCAGGATGCGGCGTCCGGTTTTGATTACGGCAGCCATGCCACCACCTTCGGAGGGACGCCTTTGGCAACAGCCGCAGCCCTTGAAGTATTATCCATTGTTTCAGCCCCTGACTTCCTGAAAAACGTTGAGGCAACCGGTGACTACTTCAGGGCCAGGCTCACGGACCTTAAAGAGAGATTCCCCAAGGTAAAGGAGATCCGCGGAAAAGGGTTGTTGGTGGGCATGGAACTGAATACAGATTCAGGATTAGCGGCCGGAGACTTTGTGGGAGAATGCTTTAAAAAAGGCTTTATTATTAACGGCATTCAGGATAAAGTTTTACGGTTTGCACCACCATTAATTGTAAAAAAACAAGAGATTGATAACCTAGTGGCTGTTCTGGACAGCCTGCTTTCGGGGGAAGACCATTGAAAAAAGATTTATTGTCCCTGCTTGACCTGACACCCAATGATTTTGAACATCTGTTTAAACGCGCCATGGTTTTGAAAGACCGTCATAAGCAGGGGATATACGACTCTCTGCTGGCCGGTAAAACCCTGGGTCTGATATTTGATAAAAAATCCACCCGGACCCGTATTGCATTTGAAACAGCCATGATTCAGATGGGTGGCCATCCCATCTATATGAGTACCCAGGATACCCAGATTTCCAGGAATGAACCTGCCAAGGACACGGCCCGCGTACTTTCCCGCTATATTGACTGCCTGGCCATGAGAACCTTCGACCATGCCCTGGTGGAGGAATTTGCAGCCAGTTCAACAATCCCGGTTATCAATGCACTGACCGATTCCTTTCACCCCTGCCAGATTCTCAGTGATATTATGACTGTTATTGAACATAAAGGCAGTTACAAGGGGATTAAAATCGCCTGGATCGGTGACGGCAATAACGTGGCCAACTCCTGGGTCAACGCGGCCTCGGTTCTCGGTTTTGATCTGATCCTTGCCTGTCCGGACGGACACGGTATCAAGCAGGACATCATAGACGCGGCCGATGCGGACAGCAAAGATAACATTGTCTTTACCAACGACCCTAAGGAAGCCGCCAAAAATGCCGACGTGGTGTATACCGATGTCTGGGCGTCCATGGGTGAAGAGGATGAGCTCGAAGGACGCCTTGCTGCCTTTGAAGGTTTCCAGGTGAACCAGGAGCTGTTGTCCGGCGCCAAAGATGATTGCCTTGTGCTTCACTGCCTGCCTGCCCACAGGGGGGAAGAGATTTCCGAATCCGTACTTGAAGCTGAGAACGGGGCATTCTGGGATCAGGCTGAAAACAAACGCCACATGCACAAGGCCATACTGGAAACCCTGATCTGTAAATAACACTGCCGACCCGGAACGCAGCAGATAAGACTGGAGTATCAATAAGTTATGAGCGAAAAACTATGGGGAGGCCGGTTCTCCGAATCCACTGACAAACTTGTGGAAAAATTCAACGCCTCCATTGATGTGGACAAACGGTTGTATGCCAGTGATATTCAGGGCAGTATTGCCCATCTGAAAATGATGGCCCATGAAGGTATCATCACCGACACCGAGGCGGAAACACTGGTTGCCGGTCTTGAAACGGTAAAAGGCCGGATCGACCGGGACGAAGTTGAATTCACCGACACCCTGGAAGATATTCACATGACAGTGGAGGATGACCTGGGGAAG
Organism: Desulfobacterales bacterium; assembly: GCA_022361315.1. The sequence continues at coordinate 2,874 of JAKSBB010000759.1, read as the reverse complement.
GTGAGCGGTCCGGTGGCCAGAAAACTTCACACCGGCCGCAGTCGAAACGACCAGGTGGCCCTTGACGTCCGGCTTTACCTGAAAGACGAAACCCAGGCCATTATCCGTATGCTCAGGGAGTTTCAAAAAGCCCTGGTCACCCTTGCGGCGGAGCATACCAGAACCGTCCTTCCCGGATACACCCATCTGCAGCGTGCCCAGCCGGTGGTGTTTGCCCATCATCTCCTGGCCTATTACGAGATGATCCAACGGGATCTTCAGCGGTTTGAAGATTCCCTGGTCCGTGTGGATGTAATGCCCCTGGGTGCTGCCGCCCTGGCCGGTACCACATTCCCCATCAACCGGCAGTTTACCTGCGATGTTTTAGGGTTCGGTAAGGTCTCAGAAAACAGCATGGACTCGGTATCCGACCGTGATTTTATCATGGAGTTCATCTCCCACGCCAGCATCTGCATGATCCACCTGTCCAGGCTTTCGGAGGAATTGATTCTCTGGTCCTCTTCAGAGTTCGGATTCATCACCATTTCAGATGCCTTTACCACCGGGTCTTCCATCATGCCACAAAAGAAAAATCCGGATGTGGCCGAACTGGTGCGCGGCAAAACAGGGCGTGTGGTGGGCAACCTGATGGCCATCCTCACCACCATGAAATCCCTTCCCATGGCTTACAATAAAGACATGCAGGAAGATAAGGAACCCTTGTTCGATACCGTGGATACCCTGAAAATATGCCTTGAGGTCTATACGCGGATGTTCCCCAATATTGCGGTTCATAAAGAGACCATGCGCAAGGCCTGCAGCCAGGGATTTCTAAATGCCACCGACTTTGCCGATTACCTGGTAAACCAGGGCCTGCCGTTCAGAGAGGCCCACGCAGCTGCAGGCAAGGCCGTGGCCTTTGCCATCAGTCAGGACAAAGCCCTGGAAGACCTGAGCCTGGAAGAAATGAAGACCTTTTCCGACCTCGTTGCCGAAGATATATACGATTTTATATCCCTTGACCAGATGATTGCCCGCCGTATCTCATATGGGGGCACAGGGTATGATAATGTGGCGCGTGCTGTTGATCAGGCAAAAAAGGAGTTGAATCTGTCATGATTCGATACAGAAAAATTGAGAGTTATAAATCCGTGCTGGTCACCATCGCCCTGATTACGGCGGTCGGTATCAGCCTTGCATCATGCGGTAAGAAGGCACCGCCGCAACCGCCGCTGAACGAATCCGTTTCAGTTGCCAGACCGGTGAACCTCACCCACACACAGACAGACGCTCTTGTCACCATCTCCTGGGAAGTCGTCACCGGTGCCAATGCTTCCGGGACAGCACCCGAGGGCTTTGAAATTTCAATGGCAACAAAGGATGCTGCGGGTTGTGAAGGGTGTCCCTTTATTTTCAAAACCGTCGGCACCGTCGCCATGCCGGCCCAACAGTTCCAGTACAGGGTAAAAAAGGGACTGCACCACTATTTCAGGATTCAATCTATGGGCCCCGACGGCATCAAGAGCAAATACTCGGACACCCTGTACATGGAAGCGGAGTGATATGGCAACATGGAGTACGGCCTACCTGAGCATCGGCTCAAACAAGGGCGATAAACTGAAAAATCTGGCCGAAGCCATCACTTGCCTGCGCCAGGAAGAGAAGATAAGGGTTACCGGTCTATCCGGATTCTACAGAACCGCCCCGCAGAACTATGCCGACCAGGACTGGTTCATCAACGGCGCACTTAAGATAGAAACCTGCCTTGGGCCTGAATCCCTGCTGGACAGGCTGAAATTTATAGAATCCATGCTGGATGAGGAAGGGAAACCTTTCCGGTTCGGTCCAAGGATTATTGATCTTGACATTGTTTATTATGACACACTGGTAATCAAAACAGAGCGGCTGGAACTTCCCCACCCACGAATGCACGAGCGGTGCTTTGTTCTGAAACCCCTGAGTGACATTGCATCAACCCTGGTTCATCCCTTGTTGAATCTCAGTACGGATGAGCTTTTATCCCAAATTAAATCAGATGAATCCCAGGCGGTAATCCCCCTGGATGAGGAGGACATTCGTGAAATTTTTCATTGATACGGCAAATATCCAGCAGATCAAGGATGCCAATGACATGGGTATGGTGGACGGCGTAACGACCAATCCGTCCCTGATCGCCAAAGAAGAGGGCGAGTTTAAAGAGATTATTGCTGAAATCTGCGGTATTGTAGACGGCCCGGTGTCCGCAGAGGTCATCAGCCTGGAATACGAAGGTATGGTGAAAGAGGCCAGAGAACTTGCACAGATTGCCGACAATATCTGTGTCAAAATTCCCATGACGGTTGACGGGCTCAAGGCGGTTAAAACCCTTACGGAAGAGGGCATCAAAACCAATGTCACCCTCGTCTTTTCCGCACTCCAGGCTCTGATGGCTGCCAAGGCAGGGGCAACTTACGTATCTCCCTTTGTGGGGCGCCTGGACGATCTTGCCCAGGAAGGCATGGGACTGATTGAAGAAATCGTTCAGATCTTTGCCAATTACGACTTCAACACCGAAATCATCGTTGCCAGCGTCAGAAGTTCCCTCCATGTGCTGGACTCTGCACTTTACGGTGCGGATATTGCCACTATCCCCTACGGAGTGCTCAAAAAACTTGCCGCCCACCATATGACGGACAAGGGGATTGATGCGTTCATGGCGGACTGGAAAAAGAAAAACGGATAGAGATGCCTAACGGACAATTTAGCCGCTATATCACGCCGAACACCATGACTGTTGCCAGGATGGTGACGGTACCTGTTATCGTGATTCTGATGATGTTTGAAAACAAGGGCACCTGCTTCCTGGCAGCTGCCCTGTTTTCTCTTGCCTCCATTACGGACTATCTCGACGGTTAT
>JAKSBB010000865.1 GCA_022361315.1 Desulfobacterales bacterium | reverse complement strand
TGGGTGCCACCAGGCCGTGCCGGTGGATTCTGGGCAGCATGAAGTGGTCAAAGGCGGCCACGGAACGGCCCACCCGGTCCATGGGAAGCCCCGAGAGTTGTGCCCGTTTCCAGGTGAGATCAATGAGACCGGTTTCCCGGAAAATGTCCGCCACCAGCGTGCAGTCCAGAAGGTTATACCGGGCCAGTGCGGTTTTATCTTCCCTGAACCGCCGCTCGATTTCAGCCACCTTGTCCTGGTCTTCGCCGATATCCTTACCCTCTCCCAAAACACTTGCGGCAACAGTTTCCAGCCTGAAATTGTCAAAGGAATAGAAGGCCCCCCTGAGGGTCGGCGGGCCATCGATGACGATCCGCCCGCTGATATCAATACCGTAGACACCTTTCCGGATTTCACGGAGTTCCGCCCGCTGACGGTTCCGTCCCAGGGTGAAGGGGATACCGTGCTGGCGGCATTTTCTGTCCAGAAAGACCAGATCAAACCCCACCACGTGCCAGCCGATGAGAATATCCGGATCCAGGATATTCATCAGATGGAGGAAGGCTGTGAGCAGTTCCTTTTCCCCGGGCAGACGGACCATCCAGCCGGTGTCGGACAAGGGTTCCGGCGGGGCGCCTCTGAGTTCGGGCGGAAGTTGTGGTGCCGTATGCGCTTGGGGTGGATTTGCCTTGGCGGTCTTTCTGTCCGACATCAGGACAAGGCCCGGGGGCAGCGGGTTCGAGTTTCCGGTGTGACGGCCGGTCATATGGCAGGCAATAGAGTAGAGCTCTCCCCTCTGGCCGGTTTCGATGTCCAGGGACATGACGGAGAATCGGGGGTGATATGCAGCCGGGGATAGACCGGGATCCGTGAATCTCAATAAACCACCCCGGGTGAAACTTTGGCCGGTGATCTCCACGCTGCCGTGGATGAACCGTTCCATTAAATAACGGTCTTCGGGAAGGATATCCGACTCATAGGTGGGGATACCGGCATCCGCCAGAACCTTTCTGGCTGTGTACAGACCGGGAGTGGAGGTGAAGTAGAGGGCATCCACAGGTCTGCCGTGAAATGTGGTCAGTTCTATCTGGCGACGCTCGTGAAACCGGCAGTTCTCCGGAAGCACTGCGGGCCGTTCAATGAAAAATACCGGGCGGTCCCGGGTGATCAAGACCTCGAACGGCCCCCGGTCACAGACACCGGTATACCGCAGGCTGTGATGCCGGCCTTTGTCCAGGTGCTCCCGGGTGAGTATGTATCCATGAATACCGGCCATGGGAACTACTTACCAAGTTGGGGATAAAAACACAATTTAGGTGGAAACAGGCTCAGGTGTTGTTTTCCGGGTTCTTGAATCCCAGGAAGACCCGGTAGGGGCCGGGGGTGCCGTGGGGAACAAAGGCGATACGGTCGCCGTCTTTGATGGCGGTATCAAAGGGGGCCACCCTGCCGTTGATAAAAACGGCTTCCACAGCGGCTCTTTCCAGTTCCATGTCGTCCATAAGGGAATGGGGGGTGGCTTTCTCCGGGATTTCCATCTGTGCTTCCTTATGGGGAATGTTTTTTTCCTTCAGGGTTTTCTGGAGGAAAGAAAAGGCATTAAAGGTGATCGTCGGCATAGTTTATCTCCGGGGTATAGGCGTTGTGTTTTATGGGAATATCATAGCGTGTCCCGGCAGATAATCAAGACCCCACCTGGTGTTGGGGTACCGGTAAAAAAGTATGTATCGCCGCTTTTGGCTATTTCCGGTTCACCAGGTAAATGCCGGCTGCCACCAGAACAAGGGCGCATACGAGGAATATCGTCACCGGTTCGTCCAGCAGCAAAGCTCCGGCCATGACACCGAACAGGGGGGATAGAAAGGTAAAGGGAGCGATTCGGGACACCGGATATCTGCGGATCAGCCAGAACCAAGCCACATAGGTGATAAAGGCAATCCATACGATCTGGTAGGTCAGGCTGGCAGTTACCATCGGGGTCATCTGCTTGATACCCGGTTCTCCCAGCAGAGCTGAAGCCGCAAAGAGAATGGGGGCGGAAATACCGAGCTGGTAAAGCAGAACCTTGGAAGGAGAAATCCGTGTGAGTGGCGTGGCTTTAATCACAACGGTGACCGTTCCCCAGGCCACGGCTGCGGCAAGAAGCATGGTATCCCCCAGCACCATATCCCGGGTGGGCAGGCTGAAGGATTCATGGAATGCGGCAAAAATACCCAGAAACGCGAGAACAAGTCCCAATACCTGGGTCCGGCTGAGGGATTCGGTTTTTACAAAGGCATGGGCCCCAAGGGCCACGATAAAGGGCGAGGTATTTAGGAAGATCACCGATCGTGAGGCGGTGGTGAACTCAAGCCCCCAGTAGATCAGGATAAACTCCACGGCAAACAGGGCACCGGCAAAAAGCCCCCACCAGAGGGTGCCGTCCCGTTCACACACAGGCCGTTTCCGCAATACCATCCACAACCAGACAAGGATGCCGGATCCGGCGGACCGTAAACCCGCCTGGAACACCGGAGATACCCCTTCAATGCCCACCTTGATAGCCACCTGATTAAACCCCCAGGATGCGCAGAGGATAATCAGCAACAGGACACACCAGAGATCAATTTTTGATTTGGGTTGTGATTTGGTTTGTAATTTCGTTTTCATGGCCTTCCGTTATAAAGTAAAAGGGCCGCCATATCCAGCACTAAATCTACCTGTCTCGCTGCAGATGTAATCGCCGGTTGTTTTTCATTCCATGGTATGGGTATAAGAAAAGACATATCATCAAATACGGACCGATTGTTATGACATAACCACAATTATTGGAGGATATCCATGGAACTGAAAACCCTGACCATAGAAAACCCTGAAGAATTGAACCTTATCCTGGGCCATTCACATTTCATTAAAACCGTGGAGGATATCCACGAAGCCATTGTCTGCACCGTGCCCAACGCCAAGTTCGGCGTGGCCTTCTGCGAGGCATCCATGGAATGCCTGGTGCGCTACAGCGGTACGGATGAAGATCTGATCGAACTGGCAAAGAAAAATGCCTTTGCCCTGTCCGCAGGTCATTCCTTTATTATTTTCATGAGAGATATGTTCCCCATCAATATCCTCAACACCATCCAGAACGTGCCGGAAGTGGCCAGGATTCATTGCGCTACAGCCAACCCCGTTGAAGTGATTATTGCCGAAACCCAGCAGGGCAGGGGAATCCTGGGGGTGATTGACGGATATGCCTCCAAGGGGATTGAGACGGAGGAAGACATTGAAAAACGCAAGGGCTTCCTGCGCATGATCGGTTATAAACAATAGGGATCTTTTTTTGGGGCCGGTTCAGGCGATCTGTCCGGCCTCACTTCCGTTTTCCCTGCGCTGTTCCACGTAATCGTTCAAGGCCGTTTCGATGGCCGGATCGATATCCGGCTTCCGGTAGTCCTGAAT
>JAKSBB010000342.1 GCA_022361315.1 Desulfobacterales bacterium | reverse complement strand
CGTTGCCGTATTTTTCCGCTTCCAGGCACCGCTTCTGCACGTCTTCAAAGGATACGAAATCCGCTGCCAGGGCCTGGATGAGCCGTTCCATGGAGACGTCTCCCGTGTCAAACACCAGCTCTTTTACGGCGGAGATGGAGTTAATAAAGTCGGCCACACCATCGTAGATGACGCCGTTGCCGCAGGGGTATTTGGTGCCGCCGTGGGTATAGTCGGTGGCGGTGTCGATGCAGTTTCTGAAGGACAGTGAAATAAATGGGACGGGCCGGTCGTCCCAGATTTCGTCCAGGATATTGTTGGCCTCCACCACCTTCTTGATGAGGTAATCGATCTGCTGTTTTACAGCCGCTGCGAAGTCCTCATAGGTTTTGAAGGTTGCGGGGTCCCCTGTGTCCAGTCCCAGCATTTTCCCGCTCTTTCTGTGGATGCCCCGGAAGAGGACAAATTCAACGATGCTGGCCAGGTTTACATCTGCACTGACATATCCGCGGATTTTGCCCGCCAGGTTGGTTTCCACACAGCCGCAGGGATTCCAGTCGTAGGCTTCGTGCAGGGGAACGCCTTTGTTCTGGACCATCCGGATGCCCACTTCATCGTTGTGAAAGGCCGGAAATCCGTTGCCGGTATTGATGCACTCCGCACATTTTTTCAGGAAAGAATCCGGATTTTTGGCCAGGTTGTAGCGAACGGAGAGAGACGGCTGGTAAAGCATGGTGTCCATGGAGGCCTGGATGACCATATAGGAGAGATCGTTTACCGCATCCCTGCCGTGTTCGTCGATGCCACCGGCGCAGACGTTCTGGAACATGGTGTAGCCGTTGGCGTATTCGGCGGTTACCCCATCCTGGAAGAGGCAGGGTTCCGCCAGTTTGATCCAGGTGCAGTCCAGAAGTTCCTGGGCCTTTTCCGGGGTGATCCGCCCGGCTTCAAGATCCGCCTTGTAAAAGGGGTAAAGGTATTGATCCATCCGCCCCAGGTTATAGGAGGCGGCGTTCTGTTCCATGAAGATGCAGGAGTGGTACAGGTAGACGAACTGCAGGGCTTCGTAGAAGTTTGTGGCCGGTTTTGCCGGAATGGTCTCAAAAACCCGTGCAATTTCTTCAAGCTCTGCCTTGCGGGCGGGGTCTGTTTCTTCACCTGCCAGATGGAGTGCCTCATCCCTGTACCGTTGTCCTAAAATAATCATGCCTTCGGCTGCCGTGATCATGGCATCCAGGTAGGCAATCCGGGGGTAGTGGTTGGGTTTGGACAGGTCGTATTCCGCCTTTTTCTGCCGGATGTAGTCGATAATACCTTCCATACCTTCGGAGAGCAGCTCTCTGTAGTCCGGTGTCAGCTCGCCGGGACCGCGGACCGCCTTCCGGTCGATATAGATGACGGCATTCTCTTTCAGGTCAACGATATCCTCGGGGGCCTGGGCTTCCCATTTTTCAAAGTTGGACCGTCCCAGCCAATAGGGTTTGATCACCTGGCGGAACAGCTTTTTATCTTCTTCGGAAATATAAAAGGGATCATAAGGACGGGTGGAGATGGTATCCAGTTCCTTATCCAGTACCGACCAGCAGACGTCCGCACAGAGAACGCCGCCCCTGGGCAGCTTGCCGGAGCAGCCCACGATAAGCTCATGGTCCCATATGGTAACGGTCTTTTTCGAACACACATCCTTGAATGCGATGGCCTTGCGGTTTTCTCTGGGCAGTGCCTCTGTTCTCCTGAAACTTTCCGTCAGGATCAGGGCATTTTCAATATCCATGGTGGGGGTGGCATTGACGACACGTTCTCTCAATTTTTCAATTCGGTCCATGTAGCTCATCGGTTCTCCTTATCTGGTCTAAACTAAGCGTTGAATGGCCCCTGCCGTACCGGCTCACCTGTTTAAGGTTTTTGCCGTAGTGCCGGTCGCTCAGGGGGAGTTGCCGCCTCAACGCACTGATATTACAAAGGATGTGCCAGGGATGAATTTCGGAAGAAAAACATTAGTAAGTACTTGATATTAAACAGATTAGAATTCTGTTATGTCCGGAAGAGTGGAGATGTTGGGGAATTGCTGTGTTGAAATTATTTTCCTCTATTTGAAAATTTTTTTAAATAAAGAAAAAAAGTTTCAAGTTTCATTCCTGGGGAATATGAATATTCAGCCGTTTGATTTTGTATCTCAGGGCCTGTGGGGAGAGGTTGAGGAATCTACCGGCTTTGGAAACGTTAAATCCGGCCCGGGTCAGGGCTTTTCGGATATAGCGGGCCTCTACGGCTTTCATGGCTTCGGCAAGATCCAGATTCCCTTCGGCGGGGAGATCGGGGATTTCCGGCTCCGCTTGCGTCATGTGTCCGATATCCGGTGTGTCCTGTGCTGCGGCAGCCTTTTTATAACTGCCCATGAAGTAGTCGGAGAGGTGGTCCGGTTCAATCATGCCGGACGGCCCCAGCATGGCTGTTGCGGCTTTCAGGGTGTGTTCGAGTTCGCGGACATTCCCGGGCCAGCGGTAGGTGGTGAATATGTCGAACACCGCAGGGCTCAGGGTATAGGGCTGCCTGCCCGGTGCCGGTGTCACAGACAGCTGGTCCAGAAAATGGGCACAGAGCAGGGGGATATCCGATTTTCGCTGACGCAAGGGGGGGATTTCAAGGACCACCACGGCCAGACGGTAGAAGAGGTCAGCCCGGATCCGCCCGGTGTCCAACGCCTGGGACGGGGGG
>JAKSBB010001114.1 GCA_022361315.1 Desulfobacterales bacterium | reverse complement strand
GAAAACCGGTGTCGGTGGATGATCTGCTGGAGATTGCCTCACGGATTTCCGCCCAGGAACGTTGCTTTGCCATCCGCGGCGGGGTGACCAGGGACGATGACACCCTGCCCAAGAAACTGGTCAACCACCGCATGGCCGGTACATGGCCTGAAGATGAGGTTACCCCGGAAGAGATGGATATGATGAAAGAGGCATTTTACGATGCCATGGGCTGGGACCGCCGGACCGGTACCCCCCGGAACGACACCCTGCAGACCCTTGACCTGGGAGATCTGTCCAACGACCTGGACGATGCCAAATAAACGACAACACCGCGGCCGGTTCTGGCCGGCCGCCAGACGAATAAGGAGTAATTCCCATGGCATCAGTAATTTTGATCCATGCAGACCGGTGCAGCGGCTGCCAGATGTGTGAGGTCAGCTGTTCTCTGAGGAACATGAAAGAGGTGAATCCGGAGCGGTCTCGAATCCGGATGATCAAAAATGAAGAGAACGGACAATACCAGTTTGTCCCTTCCACCTGCATGCAGTGTGAAACCGCCATGTGCGAACTTGTCTGCCCGGTGAAAGCCATCAGCCGCCATCCGGAAACCAACGCCCGGATGATTGACGAAACCAAGTGCATCGGCTGCAGTTCCTGCAGTTATGCCTGTCCCTTCGGCGCCTGCTTTGTGGACCGGACCATCGGAAAATCCGTTGTCTGCATCCAGTGTGACGGCGATCCCACCTGTGTAAAGGTCTGCCCTTCCGGTGCTCTGGAGTACATGCCCCATGAGCAGGTGAACGGGGCGTTGAAACGGGCGGCGGCAAAACGCATCGCAGATGCATACGCCGTGGCGGCACAAACCAATAATCCGGCGTCCTGCTAAAGGGCGTTACAAAAGAGGAACCCTCAATGAACCTGTCTAAAACCATATTGCACTATATGCTGGATCCGGGATTACTTATTGTCCTGGGGATTGCCGGTGCATGTTTTTTGGTGAGGGCAGGCGCATTCCTCTGGTGGATGTTCCGGCGGCGGGCAAAATCAGAAGGCTTGCCTGCCACGGCGAGGGTTAAACGATCCTTGGCGCTGACCGCTTCAGCCGCAACGCCCTTTCACAGTGCGATACGAAAGGCACCAGTCTTCGGTGCCCTCAGGTACACTTTCCACGCCGGGCTCTTCATTGTACCGATCTGGGAATCAGGACATATCATTCTTCTGAAATCCAGGCTCGGGATCAGTTATACAGCCTTGCCTGCATGGATAACGGACGCATTGACCATATTCGTTATAGCAACCGGGCTCTACTTCGGACTGAAGCGGTTCGTTGACAAGGAACTTCGGCAGGACACAGGGCCTACGGATGTGGCCCTGATCCTTTTGGCCATTGTCCCCTTTATCACGGGGTTTCTCTATGCCCACGGCACCCTGGCAAGTTCACCGTTTCTTCAGGAACTTGTTCTGCAATGTCACATCCTGTCCGGCAGCCTGATGCTCCTGTCCGCCATGTTCCTCTTTGTCAGAACCCGGCTTACCCCCAAAAACTGTGTGGGCTGTGCCGCCTGTGTTGAGAATTGCCCCACAGGCACCCTTGAATCCATTCAACGCGGTGAAAACCGAACGTTTTTATATACCCACTACCAGTGCATCTGCTGCGGTGCCTGCCAGGCCGCCTGCCCGGAAAGCGCAGCCAGGCTCAGGCACGAACTTAGCCTGCGCCATTTTTTTGCCCTGTCAGGTAAGCAGATCATCGGTGAGCAACACCTCTCTGAATGCCGGGGATGCGGTGCCCTGTATGTCCCGGATCTTCAGATTGCCAATATACGCACCAAACTGATGTCAGCCGGTATGGAAGCCCCCAGGACGCTGGACTTTTGTAACCGCTGTAAAAAAACAGGTACGCACTATCCTGCGCCCGGATTTTAATTCTAACGGCAGCGGGACAGGGCAAAGAAACAACTAACCCCAAACCCGAAAGAAAGGACAGAAACATCGGACCGGGTGTTCCGTGAACTTCCCGGCGACACCAGAGGTGCGCCAGGTGAATGCGGCCCCGTCCGGACAAGGCAAAAAAACAAGACAAACCAAATCAGAACCACCTGAATTTTAACTTAAAATTAAAGGAGTTGGGATGGAAAGCACAGCAACTGCATCACCAGGAACCATCGACACAGGAACAAAAACCGTTAACCGATTAGGCAAGTACGACAGCACATTGTTTTGGACAACACTGGCCCTGTGTTGTGCCGTTGTGGGCTGGGGCATACTGGCACCGGAGAATTTCTCCGCCTCAATGAACGCCGCCCAGAAATGGGTGACCGTTAATTTCTCATGGTTTTTTATGCTGGCCGTCTCTGCCTTCATCGGTTTTGCCGTCTGGCTGGGGTTGAGTAAGTACGGTGACATCCCCCTGGGAGAAGACAATGAGATCCCTGAATTCTCCTATGGCTCCTGGATCGCCATGCTTTTCTCCTGCGGCATCGGCGTGGGTTTCATCTTCTGGGGTGTTGCGGAACCCCTGTATCATTACATCTCCCCCCCGTATCTTGCCAAAGGGGCCACTCCGGACGCGGCACCTGTGGCCATGCAGATATCCCTGCTTCACTGGGGCATCCACGGCTGGGTACCTTACACCATTTGCGGCCTTGCCATCGGCTATACCACCTACCGCCTGAAGATGCCGCTGTCCATTGCCAACTCCCTCCACGGGCTCATCGGTGACAAAACCAACGGCGTCTGGGGCAAAGTCGTGGACTTCCTGGCGGCCTCCGCAACCATCGCCGGTATCTCCACCTCTCTGGGTATGGGGCTGATGTCCATCAAATACGGTATCAACCATGTATTCGGTGCGGATCTGGGACAGAACGGCCTGATTGTGGTCACACTGGTGATTATTGTGGGATACACCATCTCCGCTGTGTCCGGCATCAAGCGCGGTATCAAATGGCTGAGTAACATCAACATGATCATGGCCTTCTTTGTGCTGCTGTTCTTCCTCTTTGCCGGTCCCACCCGCTTTCTGCTCAACATGCTCGTGGATTCCGTCGGGCAGTACTTCAGCAATTTCTTTTTCATGTCTTTCTGGACCGATCCCGTTGCCAAGGCTTCAGAAGGCAAGTGGCTTGGCTGGTGGACCGTATTCTACTGGTGCTGGTGGATCGCCTGGGCCCCCTTTGTGGGCGGTTTTGTGGCCCGTATCTCCAGAGGCCGTACCATCCGTGAATTCATCTTCGGCGTATTGCTGATCCCCCTGGTCATAACCTTTCTCTGGTTCAACATCGTCGGCGGCGGCGCCCTTTTTGCCGAAATGCACCAGACCGTTGAACTTTACAAGGCCATCTCCGATGACCTGGGTTCCGGGATATTTGTTCTGCTCACCACCTACCCGCTGGGCAGCCTTGTGGCCGCTGTGGTGTTCTTTAACCTGATCATCTTCCTGATCACCTCCTGCGATTCTGCCGCCTTCTTCGTGGGCATGATCGTATCCGGCGGCGAGCTGGAACCTTCAACACCGATTAAACTGATATTCGGTTTTCTCATCGGCTCCATCACTTTGGTTCTCTTTTTCACCGGGGGATGGAAGGCGCTGCAAATCGCCTCCATTGTGGCCGCCCTGCCCTTTGCATTCGTTATGGTGGGGATGATCGGATCCATCTATCTCATGGTTAAACGCGACAAAAAATACGCTAAATAAGATTCTCTGAATCTAACACTTCGATAAAATACGTCCCCGGAGATCAGGATCTCTCCCTGTAAACCGGGGACGTTTCTTTTTACACACCGGTTTATACCTTTTTAAGGAGATGTTTATGAAAAAGCAGTTCTTTATCACCGCTCTTTTATTGCTGATTATGGCCATAACCACATCAACGGTTTTTGCAGGGGGAACGGTCTCTGCCGGTACCGTGAACTGGCCGCCCTATTATGGAAAAGAACTGCAGGGCGGCGGTTATATGACTGAAATTACCCGTGAAGCCTTTAAACGAACCGGCTGGGATTACCAGGTGGAGTTCATGAACTGGAACCGTGCCGTCAACCTTTGTGAAAAAGGAAAACTGGATATGGTCCAAGGGGCTTATTTCAGTGATGAAAGGGCCAAAAAGTTCCATGTTACAGAGGAGTACGCCAGTGTTGATGTGGTCTTTTTTTCCAGCAAAGATGCAGGTATCGGCTATTCGAAGCTTGAAGACCTCAAGGACTATAAAATCGGCTTGATCAGGGGGTGGGCATACCCTGATGCCATTACCCAGTCAGGATTTTTAACCACGGAAATCACCGAAACGCCGGTATCCAATATAAAAAAACTGTTGAAAGGACGGGTGGATCTAATTATTGGGGCTAAAATCGCAGTCATGGATATCGTCAATCGGGAGATGCCCGGTAATACGGACCAACTGGTGGCGCTGGCACCGCCGATCCAGAAAAACAGCCTCCATAATCTTGTTTCCCTGAAAAAGGAGAATGGCCAAGAGATTGCAGACGCCTTCAACAAGGGGCTGCAACTGATAAAAGAAGACGGTACCTATGAAAAGATATTGAAAAGGTATGGCTTCTGATATTCCGGGTCTCACAGGCCGTTTGCACCGGATGTGAACGGCCTCCATCGTTAAACCCTTCTGGCATTGTAATACCTTATTGTGATCAGGTTCACGATGGTTTATCCTTGGCTGGTGATTATCCCGGATATCAACCTGCCAGAAAAAGAGGACAACCATGGATCTAAAACTAAAAAACAAAATCGCATTGGTAACCGCATCCACCCGTGGTCTTGGCCGGGGATGCGCCGAGCAGCTTGCAGCCGAGGGATGTAAGGTCGCGATCTGCTCAAGGAATCAAGAGGAAGCCACCCAGGCGGCATCGGAGATATCAAACCGCACCGGATCAAGGGTGATCGGTTTCGCCGCTGACATGAGCAATCCCGATGAGATCAATGGGTTGGTGGAATCGGTTCGGGCAGATTTGGGGGATCCCGAGATTCTGGTGACCAATGCGGGCGGTCCTGCGCCTGGCACCTTTGCCACCACCCCGCTGGATCAATATGAGAAAGGCATCAACCTTAATCTTATGAGTGCCGTCCGCCTGATTCATGCAGTGGTCCCAGTCATGCAGAAAAAGGGATGGGGCAGAATTATAGCCATCACTTCAACTTCCGTAAAACAACCCATAGGTACGCTGCTGTTGTCTAATACGGCCCGGGCAGGACTCACAGGCTTTTTAAAAACCATTGCCACGGAACTTGCCCCGGATGGCATTACCGTCAATGCCATTTTACCGGGGATTCATAAAACAGACCGCATCCTTCAACTCGCAGAATATAGGGGAAAAGAAGAAAACCGACCCCCGGAAGAAATTATCGGGGAAATGATGAATGCCAACCCCACAAAAACCATTGGCGATCCGGAGAATTTCGGAGCCATGGCTGCCTTTCTGGCCAGTGACCAGGCCTGTTTTATCAATGGCCAGTCCATCCTCATTGACGGCGGGAGTTTTCCAGGACTCATGTAACCATTTCAAACAGAACGATTCTATTTCATCCCTATTTCATCTTAGCAGATGCACGTATTCATTCCATTGAGTTTGCCGGCGTTCTGCTTGATAGTT
>JAKSBB010001170.1 GCA_022361315.1 Desulfobacterales bacterium | reverse complement strand
ATCCATTCCCAAAGTGCTGCACAAGATCGGCCAGGAAAAACCCGTCTATTGTTCAAAGATGGGAGCCAAAAACCTGAAGAGTCACTTCAACCGGGACTACAACTACCAGGTGGTGGGCACAGGGGACAGTCTCACCCTGGGAAACAGAACTTTCTCGTTTCTTGAGACAAGAATGCTTCACTGGCCGGATTCCATGTTCACCTATCTGCCGGACCAGGCCATTCTATTCTCCAGCGACGCCTTTGGCCAGCATTACAGCGGGGATGTCTTCTTCGACGATGAAATCGGGGATGAGATCATGCCCCACGCCCGGAAGTATTACGCCAATATCCTGCTCCACTTTTCCCCCAGGGTCCAGGCCCTGCTCAAGGATGTGGCCAAGCTGAACCTGAAAATTGATATGATCTGCCCGGACCACGGCATCATCTGGCGGGACAACCCCTCAAAAATTATCCAGGCCTACGACCGGTGGTCCAGGCAGGAACCTGCCAATAAAGCGGTTGTCATCTTTGACTCCATGTGGGAAAGCACCACCAAGATGGCCCGGGCCATCACCAGCGGTATTGAGTCCCAAGAGGTAAACGTCAGGCTGATGAATACCCGCAAATGGCATCGCAGTGATATCATGACGGAAGTGCTGGATGCAGGTGCCATTGCCGTTGGCTCCCCCACCCTGAATAACAGCATCTTTCCGGTAATCGCAGACGTGATGACATACATCAAGGGCCTGCGCCCCCAGAATAAGATTGCTGCGGCATTCGGCTCCTATGGCTGGAGCGGAGAAGCCGTAAAGATAATCAACAAAGAGTTTGAAGAGATGAAGCTGGATGTAATTGACCCCGGTGTCAAGGTACAGTATGTGCCGGATGAGGCAGATCTGTCCAAATGCTTTGACCTGGGTGTCAAGCTGGCCAAAACCCTGAAAGAAAAACTATCTGAATAATCACCTGACTAAATAAAGGAGAACACATGGGCAACGAATTTAATGCGAATGATATTTTTGAAATCGCCAAGCAGATTGAGATCAACGGCGCCAAATTCTACAGAGAGGCTGCCAACCGTGTGGATGAAGACGCCCACAAAAATTTTCTTTTAGGTCTGGCAGAGATGGAAGACAGCCATGAACAGACCTTTGCCCAGATGCAGCAGGATCTGGGGTCTGCAGAAAAAGCAGAGGCGACTTTCGACCCGAAAGATGAAAATGCCCTTTATCTGAAAGCCCTGGCCGATACCCGGGTATTCTTTGAAAAAGATCAGCCGGAAGAAACCATGAAAGGTATTTTGAAATCCGCCATTACAGCGGAGAAAGACTCCATTGCCTTTTACCTGGGCATGAAAGAACTGGTATCCGAACGCATGGGTAAATCAAAGGTGGATGATATTATAAAAGAAGAAATGAGCCATATTAAGCTGCTGGCCTCCAAGCTGGTAGACTTTGCTTAACATT
>JAKSBB010000056.1 GCA_022361315.1 Desulfobacterales bacterium | reverse complement strand
GACGCGACGTGGCAGGGCGGCGATTTCAACTACGACGGCGTGGTGAACCCGACGGACCTGGCGTTACTGACGCTGAACTGGCTGGAGTCGATCCCCGCAGCGCCGGCGACGGTACCCGAGCCGGCGAGCCTGATGCTGCTGGGTATGGGCGGCGTGGTGTTGATGCGCCGGCGGCGCGCGTGAGCTATCTGAAGACAGGCCTGATTCGCATTGATGCGAAAAATGAAAAAAGTGCTTACAAAGTCACGATCGCGTGTCGTCTGATTGGTGGACCCTGTTCGTTATACTGCTTGAGGGTACGTCAAACCGAATCGCGCGGTACGTCACGTGCCGCGGTGGAACGTGGAGGAATCTGTGGTGCGTGTTTTAATGTCTGGGGTTGTTGCGCTGGTGCTGACGGTGTGTGGGTTGTGTTCAAATGCCGTGGCCAGAGATCTGCCCAACGTGATCTACATCATGCTCGACGACCTGGGACCGGGCGAGTACGACGTGTACAACAATCTGCAGGGGCTGGGTCAGGACTCGAAGATCGCCACGCCGAACATCAACGCGATGGCCGCGAATGGCATGCGGTTCACCAATGCGCATGCGGCGACGTCGTTGTGCGCGCCCACGCGCGCGGCGGTGATGGCCGGGGCGCCGACGTGGCAGACGCGGGTGCGCTGGGGCACGGGATCGGCGTCGCTGCAAGACGGCCAACAGGGGGTCGGCGACCTGATGCAGGCGGCGGGTTACAACACGGCGATCATGGGCAAGGGGCACATCGGGGGCAGCGTCCCGAGCAATCTGGACAATCCGTTGGGTGATGGCATGAAGCAGCATGGCTATGACTACACGCTGCAGCTGCTGCGCGGCATCCAGGCCGGGCCCTACGTGTTCTGGGAAAACGATCTGGCAACGACCGTCGACGCGGACGGCAACTCGACGCGCATCACCAGCGCCAACGAGGCGACGATGACGACGTACTGGCCGAACGGCTACGACGACGGCGTGACGGAGATCTATTCGGGGAGTTGGGGTGCTGTAGACTTCAAGACGCGCGACGTGCCGCAGGCGATGCTGAACAAGGCTGT
>JAKSBB010000192.1 GCA_022361315.1 Desulfobacterales bacterium | reverse complement strand
CCGGTTTTCTTGGCTTTCATACCATGGCGGCTGCTGAGAAACATATGGTATCAGCTTGACCCCACCGGGGAAAAGCGTCATGATTATCGGGCTGATTTGAAAACGCAACAAAGGAATTACATCATATGGCCCGTATCAATAATCCCATGGAAATCTTCAAGCTGCTGAACGGATCCAATTGCAGGGAGTGCAATGAGAAAACCTGCCTGGCCTTTGCGGTTGCCGTATTCAAGGAAAAACGCCCCATACATGCCTGCCCCCATCTGGACGAGGCTGTCCTGGCGCAATACAGCGGTGATGTTGAAAAACCCAATACCATTGATGAGTTCAAGGAAGCGGCCATCCGGGATCTGAAAAAACAGATTGCCGGTGCGGACCTGGCCGAAGCGGCCCAACGGCTGGGGGCTGACTTTTCAAAGGGCAGGCTCACCCTGAAAGTATTCGGCAAGGAGTTCAGTGTCGATACAGACGGAAACCTGGCTTCCGAAGTCCACATTAATGCGTACATGGTGGTACCGGTGCTGAACCACATCCTCAACGGCAAGGGAACCTTGCCCAAAGGGGAGTGGATCACCTTCCGGGAGCTTGCCGGCGGGCCTCCCCGTTATGCCCATTTCCAGCAGCGCTGCGAAAACCCCATTAAAAAAGTGGCCGATACCTATACCGACCTGTTCCAGGACATGCTGGATATTTTTGACGGCAAACAGGTGGACGGCCATGTCAATTCGGATATATCGATTATGTTGTACCCGCTGCCCCGGTTTCCCATGCTGGTCTGCTACTGGAAACCTGAAGACGGGATCGACTCCAGCCTCCACATCTATTTTGACCAGGTTTCAGACGATAATCTCGACATTGAATCCATCTATACCATGAATGAGGGGATTGCCATGATGTTCGAGAAAATAGCGCTGCGACACGGCGTATAGTGCAGAAGATGCATCGATAAAAAGGGAACTGCTGTCACCCGAATTGACAATCCCGGGCGCCTCATCTATTGTCAAAGCTTGGGAACACTTTTGCGGGGAGTTGCAGGATTCATATGAGGTATAGGGAGAATACCGGGAAACGATATCATGTTCCGGGGGAGGGTTCTCTTTTGCGGGAACTGCTCGGAATACTTG
>JAKSBB010000211.1 GCA_022361315.1 Desulfobacterales bacterium | reverse complement strand
TTGCCCGAAGACAGCCCGTCCGAAATCCGGCCCATCCTGACCCCCTTCGGCGGTGAGCAGGAAAACTATGCCCGGGTGCTGGCTGAGTTGCCCCGGAGGTCCCGGCCTGCGCCAAAGACCGGGCTTGTAAAAAAGATAAAAGAGATGCCGGCACCATCCCCGGCCCGCCGGAAGATTCTGGGGCGGGACCTGGGCAGTCCTGAGTTTAAGAAACGGTTCAACCTGGCCTATGCCTGTCTGGCCGGCGGCATGAGCCGGGGCATTTCGTCCCCGGCCCTGGTCACACGGATGGGGAATGCGGGCATGCTGGCCTTCCTGGGTGCCTACGGCCTGTCTGCTGACCAAGTGGATCAGCATATCTCCCAGGTCACCCGGGGACTGGAATCGGGCAGAGAATTTGGTGTGAATCTGCCGGCCGGCCCTGATGAAGATATTCTGGTGGACCTGTGCGTAAAACGGAAGGTCTCCTGCATTGAAGCTTCAGGGTTTATAGGCGTGACCCCGGCGCTGGTCAGGTACAAGGCTGCCGGCATGGAAACGGATGCGGATGTATCAGGCCGGTCAGGGAACCGGATTATCGTCAAATTATCACGGCCGGAGGTGGCGGCAGATTTCCTTCGTCCTCCCGGCGACCGCATTCTGGATAAACTGGTGGGATCCGGACAGATATCCCTTGCCCAGGCTGATGAGATGAAGCGGTTTCCCGTGGCTGATGCCATCTGTGTGGCGGCGGACGGTGGCGGCCCTACCCAACGGGGGTCCACGGCTACCCTGCTGCCGGCCATGATCCGGCTGCGGGACCGGGTGAAGAAGGAATACGGGTACAAAACGCAGGTGTTTGTGGGGACCTGTGGCGGCATCGGCACACCGGAAGCTGCAGCATCCGCATTTATCCTGGGGGCGGATTTTGTTCTCACCGGCTCCATCAATCAGTGTACCCCGGAGGCCGGCACCAGTGAGAGGGTCAAGGACATGCTCCAGCGGATCAATGTGCAGGATACGGCCTATGCTCCGGCATCTGTTGGTTTTGAAATCGGTGCAATGGTCCAGGTGATGTCCAGAGGCGTTTTTTTCCCTGCCAGGGCCGGCCGGCTGTCTTCATTATACCAGCATCATGACTCCCTGGCTGATATCCCGAAGTCAGTGCTGGGGCGCATCTGTGACAAATATTTTGATCTGAGCCCGGAAAGTGTCTATGATGCGGACACACCGGGGTTTTCCGGGGCGGTTCAGCCTGACGGGACCAAGTCACTCAATAAAAAGCAAAGAATGGCCCGGATATTTAAATGGTACCTTGATAAATCGTTTTCCCTGGCACTCGCCGGGGGTGACACCGATGTGGTAAATTATCAGGTCTATTGCGGTCCCTGCCTGGGGGCGTTCAACCAATGGGTCACCGGAACCGAATATGAGGGCTGGCAGGCCCGCCATGTGGATGATATGAATAGACGGATAATGAACGCTGCAGCGGACCTGCTGACCAGGCAATTTCACGGCCTGGCCGGTACGGGTTCGGCCAGAAAATAAGAAGGAACAGACACCATGACAATTCTGATGTTCCCGGGACAGGGCTCACAGGCCAAAGGGATGGGTAAGACATTGTTTGAAAAGTTCCCGGATGTAACGGACAGTGCTTCCGATATCCTGGGGTATGATGTACGGGAACTCTGCCTGGAAGATCCTGAAAAAAAACTGGGTCTCACCCAATATACACAACCCGCCCTGTTTCTTGTGAACGCCCTGGCATGGTACGAAATCAGGGACAGCGGTGATTGTGATCCCGGGTTTGCCCTTGGGCACAGCCTGGGAGAGTACAACGCCCTGCTGGCAGCAGAGGTCTTTGATTTTCAGACCGGTCTGAAACTGGTACAGGAACGGGGCCGGCTCATGGGCGAGGCCAAAGGCGGTACCATGGCCGCAGTCATGATGGTATCATCCGATAAGATACAGCAGGTGCTGGCCGACCACCATATAGATGATATAGACCTGGCCAATTTCAACACCCCGAAACAGACCGTTATTGCCGGACCCAAAGAATCCATCGCAAAGGCGGTAAAGGTGTTAAAGGCTGAAAAAGCCCGGGTGATTACCCTCCGGGTCAGTGCACCCTTCCACTCCAGGTATATGACAGATGCATCCCGTGCCTTTGCCGAATTTCTCAAGGCTTTCGAATTAAAATCGCCGAAGTTTCCGGTAATTGCCAATGCAACGGCACGGCCCTATGGCCCGGAAGAGACCGCAGAACTTCTGGCCCGGCAGATTGCAAGTCCGGTGAAATGGGAGGAGAGCATCCGGTATCTCATGGCCACGGCAGGCGATCTCGAATTCAAAGAGGTAACTGCCAAAATTCTTACCAAGATGGTGACGGAGATCAGAAAAAACTGCGACCCGTTGCCGGCCGAAGAGATTACCCCCACAGAACCGGAATCCACGGAGCAGACAAAAGAAGAGGCCGCACCTGAACCTGAAACCGACCGCATGGTGGGGGATCCGGGATTCTGCCGTCGTTACGGCCTTAGCCATCCTTACATCGCCGGCGCCATGTACCGGGGGATTAGCTCAAAAGAGATGGTTGCCGCCATGGCACGGGCCGGTATGATCGCATACCTGGGAACCGGAGAACTCCCCCTTGAACGTATTGAAGCAGATATCCGCTGGCTGGACAAGGAATTGGGGGATAAATATTCCTGGGGGGCGAACCTGATGCACACTGCCGGGTTGCCTCAATTGGAAGAAGACACCGTGGATCTATTCCTCAAATACGGTGTCCGGTTTGTGGAGGCCTCCGGTTATCTGCAGATGTCGCAGGCTTTGGTGAGGTACAGGCTTTCCGGCCTGAAACGTGAGAGGCGGGGGCGGGTGACCTGCTCCCACCATGTTTTGGGCAAATGCTCCCGGCCGGAAATCGCAGAACAGCTTTTAAGTCCGGCACCGGACCGAATCGTCCAAAAATTGCTGGAAGAAGGAAAGATTACCCGCCAACAGGCCGAGATGGCCGGAGAGGTACCGGTGGCATCGGAGGTCTGTGTGGAAGGCGATTCCGGCGGCCATACGGACATGGGCGTGCCTGCGGTGCTGTTGCCGGCCATGCAGATGCTCCGGGACCGGTTATCCACCCGATACGAATATAAATCCCCTGTTTACATTGGGCTTGGCGGCGGGATCGGCACCCCCGAGGCGGCAATGGCTGCCTTTGTGATGGGAGCGGATTTTATCCTCACCGGATCCATCAACCAGTGCACGGTAGAGTCCGGCAGTTCGGAAACAGTGAAAACCATGCTCCAGGACATCAATGTACAGGATACGGATTATACACCGTCCGGGGACTTGTTTGAAATGGGGGCCAAAGTCCAGGTGCTGCGGCGGGGGGTGTTTTTCCCGGCCCGGGCGAAGAAACTCCATGAACTCTACACCCATTATGACAGCCTGTCGGACATTCCGGAAAAAACGGCCCGCCAGATCCAGGACCGCTATTTTAAGAAAAGCTTTGAGGCTGTCTGGGACGCGCAGAAAGCCAGGCTTGAATCAGAAGGCAGGCACGATGTCGTTGCAGGTGCCCAGGCCAGTCCAAAGCAGAAAATGGCAATGGTGTTCCGCTGGTATTTCCGCAGAACAGCCGATCTGGCCCTGGCCGGTGACCCCGACCACACCGTTGATTACCAGGTGCATACCGGACCATCTTTGGGGGCATTCAATCAATGGGTACAGGGATCTGATCTGGCATCCTGGCAGAACCGTCATGTGGATCGCATCGCCATGAAACTGCTGGATGAGACCGAAGTCATGTTGAAGCAGAAAATGAAGGCGTTTCTGGGATAAGGGGACGAAATTCTGAGAATTTGATTAGATCTGTGTCAGGCGACCGTGCAAACCGCCTGTACTGGCGGTTTACACGGTCATTTTTCCCTTGCCTTCTCAAGTCAGAGAATGTAAGGATGGAAGCGTTCAGACCAAATTTAACAAGTGGCAGATAATTGTTCCATAATGCCTAACCTTAGGTAAGCCAAAAAGGAAAATCCATGAGAAATCTGGTGTTCCTGATCGTATTTTCCGTGTTGACCTTCATCGTTGCTTCCCAGTCGTTGGCCGAGACAAAGGCGGAGCCACCAAAGAAGATACTGGCAATCCAGAGCCAGGTTTTTGCCCCTTACGAACGTTCTTTTCAAGGGTTTCAAACAGGCCTTGATGACAGCGATTACACCGGGAAAATCGAGGTGGTTCACTTTAACGCCCAAAGCGATCTGGCATTGATGGAACAAAAGATCCTTGAAGCCAAGGAATCAAAAGAATTCGATTTGATTTTTTCATTGGGGACACGGGCGACGCGGGCGGTCATGGGCAAAATCCATGATATCCCGGTCATCTTCACGGATCTGGCAGCCCCTGAGTATTCCGGTATCATTAAAG
>JAKSBB010000071.1 GCA_022361315.1 Desulfobacterales bacterium | reverse complement strand
CCGCCGATTAGAATCCTGAAGGGGATATCCTTTTCCCCCATGAGATGAACGATCTCCCCCTTGAGCTGCTTTAAAATTTTCAGCAGGTCGATGGGTACCGGACGCAGGCGGTACTCCCCTTTTTCCATCCTGTAGAGATCTATGGAGGAGTTGATGATGTCCATGACCCTGAACCCGGACTGGGCAATCATCTCCAGCATTTCCCGCTGGTTGTCCGACATCCCCTCTTCTTTTAGCAGGAGTTCCGGAATGGAGATCAAGGTATTCATGGGGGTCTTCATATCGTGGCGGGCAATGCTTTCCACGTCGTTTCTGAGCCGCTCGTTTTCCAGAAGGATCTCATTCTGACGCTTCAACGCCTGGTTGGCCCGGACCAGCTTCAGATGATTTTCCACCCTAAGCTTTACGATCTCCGGGTTAAAGGGTTTGGTGATGTAATCCACCGCCCCCAGTCCCAGACCCCGGGTTTCATTTTCCTGCTGCTCCAGGGCCGTGACAAAGATGACGGGAATGTCCTTTGTCTTATCCTCGGACTGAAGCCGTTCGCAGACCTGGTACCCGTCCATCCCGGGCATCATAATGTCCAGCAGGATAAGGTCGGGCAGTTCTTCGGCCACCGCCTCCAGAGCGGACTCCCCGTCCGTGGCCACCCCCACCTCGTAATCCGCTTCCAGGATGTCCAGAAGGATATCGATATTGGCTTCCGTATCATCCACCACCAGGATGGTATCCCTACGCTGTTCTTCTTCCATATTCGCCGCCCTTTATGTCTGCGTTCACACTTGGATTTAAGCCTGGCCTGCGATTTTTTCCAGATGGGTCTTCACCCTGGCCTGAACATCGGGGATGTCAAAGGGTTTAATAATGTAATCAATGGCCCCCAGGGCCATACCCTTTTCCTTGTCCTCAGGGTCGGCTTTGCCGGTGAGAAAGATCACCGGAATGTCCCGGGTGGCCTCATCTGCCTTGAGGCGTTCACACACCTCGAACCCATCCATTACCGGCATCATAATATCCAACAGGATGAGATCCGGCCGTTCTTCTTCCACCATTTCCAGGGTTTCCTCCCCGTCCATGGCCACCATCACATCGTAATCGTCCCCCAGTGCCTCCACCAGCATATCCACATTGGCCTCGGTGTCATCAACAACCAGGACCACACAATCCGACAGGTCTTTCATGGCGATTCTCCCCCGCAGCCCGAAGGCTGCTTATTCCAGTTCCGACACCAGGGCCTCCACCAGAGGCCGGGCATCTTTGAACTTATATTTTCCGGTTAGCTTTTTTATTTCTGCAATCTTGGGCCGGTATCGATCCGGCCATTGGTAGGTATTCATCTCTGCCAGCACTGCCTTTGCCGGCTTGGGTTTGCGTTTCTTCACATGGGGCTCCAATTCCTTCAGGAATGCCAGCAATTGTGTTTCGTCCCCTTGGGCAGCCGCTTCCGCCTTCGTCTCCGATGCACTTTCCCGGGCAACCGGCGCTAAAACATCCAAGGTTTTCCGGAGGGCGGTTTTAAACTCATTAAGGAGCGTCGGCACCTCAACGCCTTCTTTATCGGAAGTCAATTTAGCTTCCAGCGCCCCTGCAGCAGTCTGCAGGTCTTCGGCACCGATGGTGCCGGCCAGGCCTTTCACCGTATGGGCCAGGCGCACCGCGGTTTCCCTGTCATCGGCTGCAACGGCACGCCCAAGGTCAGCCGGCGTCTCCTGGTTGTCCGCATGGAATTTCACCAGCAGGTTGCGGTAAAGCACCCGGTTTCCACCGGCCCGCTCCAGCCCCCGGTCTGTATCAATTCCTTCAAGGGGCGGCAGTGCCGGTGCGTCGGTTGTCTGAACCCGGGTGACCTTGTACCGCTCGTGCACCGTTCGCTCTCCCGGTGCAACCCACTTGACAAGGGTGCTGAACAGCTCCGCAGGGGCAATGGGTTTGGTCACGTAATCGTTCATTCCCAGATTCAGCACCTCTTCCCGGACACCGGTCATGGCATCTGCAGTCATGGCGATAATTGGGATATCCTTCACCTCTGAATCCAGCCCCCGGATATTCCGGGCAGCGGTTCTGCCGTCCATCACCGGCATCTGAAGATCCATAAGTACGGCGTCGTAACGGTCCCCGTCTTCTGAGGCCTTCATCATCTCCACGCCGATTTTTCCATTGTCCGCCACAGCCACATGAAAGCCTTCATCGTTTAGCAGCTCCACGGCAAGCTGCTGATTCAGGGCGTTATCCTCCACCAGAAGCAGCCTTGCCCCGCGGATGGCGTTGACTGCCTCCGGCGTTTCACTTCCGGCTGCGCCACCACGGTCTCTGCCTGCAGTGGCTTCCTGCCCGAAAGCCTCCATCACGGCGTCAAAAAGCATGGAATGGGTCACCGGTTTAAGCAGAAAGCCGTCCAGTCCTACGGTGCGGGCCTGGTCCATCACATCCTCCCGGCCATGCCCCGTCACCATGATGACCTTGGGCACCCGTTCAAGCGCCGCATCCCCGTGAATCCGCCGGACCGTCTCAATCCCGTCCATGCCCGGCATCTGCCAGTCCATGAACACCACATCGTACCGGCTCTGTTCAGACTGGGCTGCGGACCGGATCATCTCAATAGCCCCCTGTCCGGTGTGACACATGTCCACCCGGAACGAAAATCCTTCGAGATAGGTTTTCAATACGTGGCAGAAGGTGCGGTTATCGTCCACCACCAGCGTCTTCATTCCCTGGAGGGATTCGGGAACAATCTCAAGTTTCTCCGCCACACGGTCCACCCGGCCGAGACGGACCGTAAACCAGAAGGTGGTGCCCTTCCCGGCTTCGCTTTCCACCCCGATTTCCCCACCCATCATCTCACAGAGTTTTTTACAGATGGAAAGGCCTAGGCCCGTACCGCCGTATTTCCTCGTGGTGGAGGTGTCGGCCTGCTGGAAGGACTGGAAGAGTTTACCCTGCTGCTCCGGTGTCAGGCCGATGCCCGTGTCCCGCACCTCAAACTTCAGCATGGCCTCTTCCACCGCCACAGTGACGGCGGAAATGGACACCTCTATCTCACCTTTTTCCGTGAATTTAACCGCGTTATTGGCCAGGTTCAACAGAATCTGCCCCAGACGGAGCGGGTCACCTTTCAGGTAAACCGGCACTTCGGTATCCATGTTAAAAATCAGTTCCAGGCCTTTTTCCTGGGTTTTGGCCGTCACCAGGCGGGACAGGTTGTCAAGCACTTCATTGAGGTTGAAAGCAATCACTTCAATATCCAGTTTACCTGCCTCAATTTTGGAAAAGTCCAGAATATCGTTGATTATCCCCAAAAGGCTCTGGGCCGATAGATGCACCTTTTCAATATAGTCCTGCTGTTTGGGGGTAAGATCGGTTCTCAACGCCAGATGGCTCATTCCGATGATGGCATTCATGGGGGTGCGGATCTCGTGGCTCATATTGGCCAGAAAGTCGCTTTTGGCCCGGGTGGCGGCCTGGGCGTTTGCCTTTTCCTCGTCCAGATCCTCCATCATATTCAGCATGGCGGTCTGGGTTTGATCCAGTTCCCGGACCTGGTTTTGAAGGTCGGTTTCCATCTGCTTCCGGTCTGTAAT
Organism: Desulfobacterales bacterium; assembly: GCA_022361315.1. The sequence goes on along the minus strand of JAKSBB010000071.1, from coordinate 19,809 downwards.
GTCCGTGGAAATACCACAGGTGGCGTAGGGTTCGCCCGCGGCATCCAGCAACGGAAATTTTACCGAATGGAAGACCCGGGATTCCCCGCCTACCACCAGGGTTTCCTCACTGTCCGATGCAACCATTCCGGCCAGTACCTGCCGGTCGTTTTCCCTGAATATCGCGGCGGCCTCTTTCCCGAACATATCTTCATCGGTCAACCCTAAAGGATCAATATCCCCCAACCCCAGAATCTCAGGCCAGTCTTTATTCACCAGGAGATACCGGCCCTCAAGGTCCTTGGCGTAAATCAGGGCTCCGGAATTATCGATCAATCCCTGGAGAAAGGATTGCTTTTCCCTCAGGTCCTTCTGAATCTGTTTCTGTTCGGTAATATCTTCTTTGATGGCCACGTAATGGGTAATCTGACCACTGTCGTCTTTTATGGGGGAAATGGACGCCGACTCCCAGAACAGGCTCCCGTCTTTCTTCTTGTTCAGAAATTCCCCCCGCCAGTTGTCCCCTGCGGCCAGGGTTCTCCACAGAGATTCGTAGGTATCCGAAGCTTGACCATCCGATTTCAAAATCCTCGGGTTCTGGCCGATGGCCTCCTCGGACGTGTAGCCCGTCACCCGGCAAAACCCCGGATTCACATACTCAATGGTACCGGTTGTATCGGTAATGACCACGGACGCAGAACTCTGTTCCACTGCCACGGAGAGCTTTTCCAACTCCGCCTCCGCTGCCTTCCGCCGGGTCACATCCATGCTGGTACCGATCATCCGCACCGGCTGGCCGGCATCGTCTTTCAGCACACGCCCCCGGGCTTCAATCACCCTGGCACCCGCATCCGGTACCCGGATGGTAAATGTCGTATGATAGTCGCTTTTTCCCGCCAGGGCATCTTCGAGTTCTCCCCGGACCCTGACGGCATCCGCCTCATCCATCAAGGCCAAAAACCCTTCCACATCCATGGCACTGATATCCGGCATCAGACGCATCACCGGTTGATTGGTCTCGTCCCAGGACAGGCGGTCACTGATAATGTCCCACTCCCAGAACCCGATACCCGACGCTGCCAAGGAAAGGTTGAACCGGTCCCGGCTTTCGGTGAGTTCATCCCTGATCCCCCGGATCTTTTTATTTTTACGCACCAGGATGACCAGGAACACCGAAATAACGATGATAATAACCCCACCGGACACCGTAAGCGGTAAAATGATTTCGTAGATCACATCATCCTGAAGGCCGTGTTCGTACCGCACCGGCACCCATTTGTTAAACATCTCTTCCCGGGTCCGCCGGTCGATGTCTGCTAAAGTCTTTTCCAGGACACCGGCCAGGACCGGCCAGTCATCCCTCACAGCCATACGCAACCGGGTTTCCGGCCAGTCGGTCTCCGCAGCGATTTTCAGGTTGGTCCAGCCGTTCCGGGATATCAGGTCACCCGCCACGGCGGTGGAGGTAAAACAGACGTCGGCATGCCCCAGGTGAACGGCCCGCATGACCTCAGGAGAGGTTTCCCGGAACACGTAAGTGAGATTCAATTGGGCATACTCGTTGGTCAGCTTGCTGTAAGCCACCAGGTTCCGGTCCACCGCCACCCGCCGCCCCTGAATATCGGCCACACCGGAAATCCCTTCCACATCCTTCCGGGTCACCAGAACAATGGGCAGGGTGAGGTAAGGCCCTTCGGTGAATTTTAAAAAGAGCGCCCGCTCCGGTGTATAGGACAGGCAGGGCAGAAGATCGATCTCCTTTTTCCGGGCCATGTCCAGTCCCTTTCCAAAGGGCACATCCATTAGTTTCATTTTAAGACCCAGCCGGGTTTCAAGGATGCGGATATAATCCGCCGCAATGCCTCCGGCACGCCCGTCCTCAACAAAGGAAATGGGTCTGTAACGGGGGGGAATGATATATGTCAGTTCCCTGCCCTGATTCGCTTTCAGCCATTGCCTCTCTTCAGGAGTGAACGAGGTGTCTGCGGCAATAACCACAGCCCCCCCTGCCATGGTCATCCATATGGCTGCGCCCCACACTGCTGCGGCCTTAGACAATCCCCGCCAAAAAGTATTCCGTCGTATGGTTTCAGGCATCCGCATCCCCGGTGTCGTCCGTTCCTACAATTTTATACCGATGGGCTTCCCCCAGACGGCCGGACAATTCATTGATCTCTTTTTTCAGTTGAATCATCTTATTCTCCCGCCCCACGGCCAGTTGCCGGAACCTGTTCAGTTCATCCAGACGGTCCCGGATTTCCTGCTCAGCCCGTTTCCGGTCGGTGATATCCAGTACCCAGCCGAGCCCCCCGGTTTCCCCGTCATAATCAATTGTCATATAAGTGACCAGCATATCCCGGATCTGCCTGTTTTTGCCAATCATTTTTAATTCCATGTTGTCGATTCTCCGGCCGGCAGCCAGAGCGGTGTTAATCCGGTCACGATCCCTATCTTCCACATAAAGGTCCGGGGTGTCATCTCCCTCCCTGACATCAAACATGTCCGCAAATCTCGGATTGGCAAAACGCACCACATCCCCCGTGGCAATGGCAACGCCTACGGGGCTTGTATCCAGGATATTCTGAAGCTGCTCCCGCTCTCCTGCCAGCACCGCCTCCATGGCCCGCCGCTCCGTAATGTCCCGGAAGGTGATTACCGCCCCGGAAATCCGGCCGTCCTTAATCACCGGTACGGCAGAGTATTCCACATGAAAACCGGTACCGTCTTTGCGCCACAACATTTCATCGGAGATGGTTTCCTGTGTCCCTTTACTATACGCCCTGAACATGGGGCAGTCTTCTACCGGATAGTGGCTGCCGTCGGGATGGGTGTGGTGAATCTTGTCATGGATGGGCCGGGCGATCAGCTCATCGGCCTCGTACCCCAGCAACCGCCCGGCAGACGGGTTTACGAAAGTGACACAGCCCCCGGTGTCCACACCGAAAATGCCGTCCCCCACGGATTCAAGAATCAAACGGAAACTTTCTTCGGATGCCCGCAATGCCGCCTCTGCTTCTTTGCGCTCCGTAATGTCCCGGATGGAGGCCACCACCACGATACCGGACCGGCTCTTAATGGGACTCAGGCTGATTTCCACGGGGATCAGGGTACCGTCTTTTGACCGGGCCGTCAGCTCCAGACCGGCCCTCCCCTTTTCACGGATTTCCGGATTATTGAAAAAGTGCGCCCTGTTCTGATAGTGGGTATCCCTGATATTATCGGGTACCAGCATATCCACGGACGCCCCCAGCAATTCGGACCTGTCATAGGCCAACAGATGTTCCGCCTGGGAATTCACCAGAACAATTTCACCGTCCTGGTCAGACACCACCATGGCGTCCGGCGCAGACTCCAGCAATGCCGCAAACCGTTCCTGGTTTTCCTGAAGCTCCAGAGTACGTTCCGCCACCTTTGCCTCAAGGTTTTGCCTGGCGGTTTCCTGCACCCGGCGCGAACGCTCTCCAAGCACCAGAACCAGAAGAACGCTGAACACGGAAAGGATGAGGGTGCCGCCGAGAATACCGAACACCGTCTGCCGGATCCAATAGAAACCGGCCATAGCCTCGGCCACATCAATTTCCGCGGCCAGCCCCACTTCCAGATCCCGGCTCCACAGCCAGGCACCGAACACCGGTACCCCCCGGTAGTCCCGATACCCCTTCATATCCACCCCGACGGTTGAGACCCCGTGCCCGATGCCCAGATCCGTCATCTGCCGCCGGAGGGCTACGGCCTGTTCCGCCAGCCGGGTCAGGGGCAGGTCCTGAAAATCAGTTATCATGCGGTGCTCACGGGTGAGATCAACACCCGGATCCCGGAGTTCTATGGATAAAGCAGACGACTCGTCAGGCCCAAGCAGTCCGATATCCCGGAGCTGATCTTCAAACCGGCTGCTGGACAACATCCGGCCGCTCCGGTCAAAGGCATAGAGGTCATCGGTTTTCCACCGCCCGGGAGACCGGGTCAGTTTGGACAGGTCCCGTACCGGGTCAATCCGCAGTGTCATGACGGCGAGGATATTGCCCCCCACATCCTGAATGGGACTGATGAAAAACATGGTGGGGGGCTTCCTGTCCCGGTTGCGGGCACCGGCCAGGTGGACATCAGAGGTCATGGGAGGAACAAACCCCGCCTCTCCCTGAAAGGCACGCGCCACCAATTCAGGATACTGGTCAGCAATGAGGTTCCGGGTGCCGATGTTGGTATCGCGCATGGACCCCAGGCTGACGCGTTCGGGGCTGATGATAAAAAAACCGATATTCTGGAACATCTCCGGGCTGCTTCGGAAAAAGGCCCTGGCATCGGCCAGGGCGTCCGAGGCCAGCAGGGCGTCTTTCTGCGGTGGGACCTCAAGCAGTCGCCGTGTGATGGCCACAAGTTCGGGATCTTTTCCCAGCCGCTGCATCAGGCGGTCCGTTCCTCCAACCACATCTGGGTCCTGTCCTGAATCAGCGACAGCACCAGCTTCAGATGGGATTCCGTATTGCCGATCACGGCCTGGCGGGTCCGCTCCATCAACAGCCAGCCTAACCCTGCCACCACAATAATAAAAACGCCCAGCCCCACCACCACCATCCCCCGGAACAGGGGTGAACCGAAACTCATGGCCACGCTTTCCTTGCGCATCATCCGGATCAGCAGAAAGAAAACAGCCGCAACCACCACCAGCACAATCCCCCCGGTGATGCCAAGGGTTTTAAAATCCACCGGCAGTTTTTCGATGACAGAGACCTGTGTCCTCTGGGCTTGACTGACATATCGGGAGATGATTCGGCGTTTTTTATCTGCAGGCAAGGCCGACAGTGCTTTTTGCAGAATCCCCTGCAATACCACCGCATCCTTTGCCACACCAAAACGCATATCGCCCCTGAGCGTTTCCCAATAGGCGGCCACCCGAAGATTCTGAATAAAACCGGTTTCAATTTCATACTGGGCCGCCACCTGATTTCCCACAAAGGCATCCGCAGCCCCGGTACTCACCTTTTTAAGCCCCTCCGCTCCGGAATTCACGGGCATCAGATTGATTTTCGGATAATCCGCCTTAATGGTCTCATAAAAATGGGACAGACGGGTCACGGCAAGTGTTTTGCCTTCAAGATCCGGGACACCGGTGATGGTATCATTTCCCTTTCTCACATAAACGGCGGCGGACAAACTCAGGTAAGGTGGAGTGAATGACATGAAAACATCGCGGTCCCTGGTTTTGCTCACACAGTGGAGCACATCCAGTTCCCCGGCTCGAAACATCTCCATGGCCTGGGGCCAGGTGCCGTCCACGTAGTCCACGGACATGCCGGCCAACCCGGCGGCCAGGTTCAGAATATCCACGGAAATTCCTTTGCGGCCACCCTTTTGCCCTGAAATGATAAAGGGAGCCAGGGCACCGCCGTTGGCACGAATCCGGGGATGGTTTCTCACCCAGGCCAGTTCTTCCGTGGTGAGAGAAAGACGGCCGGACAGGCCATCCCCCCGGATCATCCACTTCTCCCGGATCTGCTGAATTTCTGCCGGCAGGACAGAAGCCATGGCTTTCTGCAGGGCGGATCGAAACAACGGCCAGTCTTTACGGACCCCGAGCCTCAAATTAACCAGATCCGGATTACCGATCTCCACCTCCCCGGAAATATGAAGCCCCGTCAGCATATTCCTGGCGGTCATGCTCTGAACAACAGCGGCTTCTCCCAGGGTGGCGTCCGCCCTGCCGTAGACCACGGCCTTCAGACAGGACAGGGTATCTTCCAGCAGCAGCAGTTTGATGCCGGGAAAGGAACGGCCCAAGACCTCTTCATAAAAGAATCCCTTGGGTATGGCCACAGTCCTGCCGATGAGGCTGCGCACGGTATCAAAAGGGGCGTTTTCACGGCTCACAATAACATTAGGATTTTTTACATACGGCGGCGTATAGAGGAGATAGGCCTGCCGGTCCCGGGTTTTAACGATATTGAGCATCACGTCCAGATCCCGCTCCTGAACCATCTCCAGAAAATCATTCCAGCTGGGGCCGGTGACATAGTCTATTTCAATTCCGAGACGATCCGCCAGCAGGTTCATATAGTCAATGGAAAATCCCCGGGGGCTGCCGTGCTCAAAATAATTAAACGGGGGCCAGTCCTTTTCATTGTGCACCCTGATTTTCGGATGGGCTGCCAGCCAGTCCTTCTCTTCCTCTGTGAGTGGTAAATCCTCCGACGTATCAACGGCCGCAGTCAGACCGGCCCACTTGCGGCGGATGGCCTGTTTTCTGTCTTTCGGAATGGCGGCAATGGTCTTATCCAGAATTCCGGCAAGCTCCGGACGATCCTTTGGGACGGCAATGGCAAGCACCGAACCCATTTTGTTCAACCGCCCGTGAAACTTCAGGGTGGCCATCAATTCCTTTTCCATGATATGGGCGGCCACGGCCCGGTTTCCCGCATAGGCATCCACCTCTCCCCGGGCCACGGCATCCAATGCCAGGGCCGTGTCCGGATAGATGCGGATATTTACATCCGGAAAATTCTTTTGAAAATAGACAATATTATAAAACCCTTTTTCCAGGGCGATGGTTTTCCCGGAAAGATCGGCTTCACTGCCATAATAGGGCCCTTCTCTGGGACCCACCATGACATGGGGGATATCCAGGTAAATCCGGGTAAAGTCCAGATAGGCCTTGCGATCTTCCGTGGGGGTGATATCCATGATGGCATCCAGTTCCCCGTGCTTCACCTTTTCCAGATTGATTTTAAAGGGGGCGGGAACAATTTCAAGCCGGTCGTCCAGCAGACGATTCATCTCCCGGATATAATCTGCGCCGATGCCGTCGGGTTCACCGTCGGCATTCACAAAATTCATGGGGGGCCAGGCCTCCATGGTGCCGATCCAGATCCGGGCCCGGCTGCTCAGCCACTGTTGTTCCGCCACGGTGAATTTGGGCAACACCCCGCGGGTACCTGTGTCGGCCGCCGATGCCCCGGCGGATGATAGCCACAACACAACGAACAACAGCAACCCTATTTTCCATTTGCCGATTCCCATACGAACTCCTAGTCGGCCTCCAATGCGGATATCAATGTTTCCAGGAGGGGTTTTGCATCTTTAAATTTATATTTTTTGATCAGTGCTTCTATTTTTTTTACATCCGCGGCATATTCACCCGGCCATGAAAAGGCGGCCATCTTTGCCAATACCTCTTTGGAGGGTTTGGGCTTTCGCTTGGCCACATGGGGTGCCAGGGCCTGAAGAAATTGAAGAAGACCGGCAGCATCCCCCTTGTTTTCAGCGGACGTTTGTCCGGTTTTGCTGTCCCTGGCCACCGGTGCAAGCACCTGAAGGACCTTAGCCAGGGTACGTTCAAAATCCTGAAGATACTCGGACGGCGGTTCTCCGCTGCCTGAGTTCAAAGAAGATTCCAGCCGGGCAGCCGCAGTCTGGAGATCACCGGCCCCGATGGTACCGGCAAGTCCCTTGATCGTGTGTGCAATTCGGACTGCCTCTGTTTTGTCTTCACCGGCCATGGCATTGGCCAGCCGGGCCGATGTGTCCCGATTATCCCTGAAAAACCGGACCAGCAGCGAGTGATATAGCCCCTGCTTCCCGCCCACCCGGGCAAGGCCCCTGACGGTATCAATACCCTCGAGTTCCGGTATTTCCGGCTGGGATGATTTTGATGACGCGGCATTTGTTCTTTCCGCGTAGCGCGGGTGGACCTTTCGCTCTCCCTGTGGAACCCACCGGGCCAGAGTCCGGAACATTTCCCTGGGGGCAATGGGTTTGGTGATGTAGTCGTTCATACCGATGGCCATGACCTCTTCCTTCACCCCACTCATGGCATCTGCCGTCATGGCAAGGATGGGGATTTCCCCCTGGGGTGCAGGCAGCCTGCGGATGGCCCTGGCAGCGGTTCGGCCGTCCATCACCGGCATCTGAAGATCCATGAGGACGACATCGTAACGTCCGGGATGATCCGCCACCTTTTCCACACCGATTTTACCGTTTTCCGCCGTATCCACGTGAAAACCTTCGTCGTTGAGCAGTTCCACCGCAAGCTGGCGGTTGATCTCATTGTCCTCCACCAGCAACAGTCTGGCGCCGCGGATGCCCTCGGCTTCCCTGGGCAGATCGGTTCCCCTGGCCGCCCGCGGGGCGCCTGCGATAGACATATGGCCAAAGGCCTCCATGATACTGTCGAAAAGAAGCGAGTGGGTAACGGGCTTCAGCAAGAAACCGTCAAGATTGGCTGCCCTGGCCTTTGCCATAACTTCTTCCCTGCCGTGGGCCGTGACCATCACGATTTTCGGTATGGTCGGCAGATCCGCGTCCTGCTGGATCTTTTCCGCAGTATCGATTCCGTCCATGCCGGGCATTTCCCAGTCCATGAAGACGACCTTGTACTGGGTGGTTTCCGAAGCGGCTGCCTTTTTCACCATCCGAAGGGCTGTCCGGCCGTCGGCGGCCAAATCCGGCCGAAATCCGAACCCCTTGAGATAGGTTTGCATCACCCGGCAAAAGGTCTGGTTGTCGTCCACCACCAGCACACGCATGCCGGTTAAGAAATTCGGAAAAACCTCTGTGGGTGCAGCTTCCGAAGTGTTCAACCCGAACCCGGCGGTAAACCAGAATGTAGCGCCTTCACCGGCCCGGCTCTCCACGCCGATATCCCCACCCATTATTCCGGCCAGTTTTTTACTGATGGTCAGCCCCAGGCCGGTCCCCCCGTATTTACGGGTGGTTGACGTATCCGCCTGCTGGAAAGAATGAAATAATTTATCCTGCTGCGCCCGGGTCAGGCCGATGCCGGTGTCCCGGACACTGAACTTCAGCATGGCGAATTCTTCCGTCATCTCAACCACGGATACCGAGACTTCGATCTCCCCCTGCTCGGTAAACTTAACGGCATTGTTCGTCAGGTTCAGCAGAATCTGTCCCAGCCGGAGGGGGTCGCCCTGCAGGTGTCCCGGCACATCCGGTGCCAGATTAAAAATCAGTTCCACCCCTTTTTCCAGCACCTTGCCCGTGATCAGACCGGACAGGTTGGACAAGACCTCGTTCAGGTTGAAATCCACCCGTTCGATATCCAGTTTCCCGGCTTCAATTTTTGAAAAATCCAGAATATCATTGATGATGCCCAGCAGGCTTTGGGCAGAGAGGTTCACCTTGGAGATATAGTCCCGCTGCCGGTCATCAAGCCCCGTCTTGAGTGCCAGATGGCTCATACCGATGATGGCGTTCATGGGGGTGCGGATCTCATGGCTCATATTTGCCAGGAAATCACTTTTTGCGCGGTTGGCCTCGTCTGCTGCCTCACGGGCCGAGAGAATCTCCCTTTCCAGTTCTTTACGGAGGGTGATATCTTCCAGGGTCGCGATAACTTCGGTGTTCGCCCTTCCCGGTGCCACCGGATTGTAGTTAATCCTCAGCATCCGGGTCACCCCGCCGGTGACCGAGGTATACTCCCCCTCCCATTCGGCGGTCTGCCCGTCAAGCGCCTTTACCAGGCCTGCCACAACCCCTTTGTTTGTTCCCTGACGAACGGTATTGAACCCGATCAGTTTTTCCCGGGTCGCTCCCATGAGATCCGCAAACTTCTGGTTACAGTTCATGATGGTGCCGTCTTCGGAAAAATGGATCATGCCCTGGGGTGAATTTTCAAATATGGTCCTGTGCCGGACCTCGCTTTCCGCAGTTTTGGCCATCTCTGCCTGAAGGGCCTGGTTGGCCGCTTCGGCGTCTTCGCGGGCAGCGTCCAGATCCTCCATGATGTTGAGCATGGCCCGCCGGGCCTCAGCCAGTTCCGCCACCCGTTTTTCCATGGCCCTGTTGGCTTTTTCCCGTTCCCGGAAGGACTGCCGGAGCTGGGCGGTCATGTGATTAAAGGCTTCGGAAAATTCCCCCATAAAGGCCACGGTCTGGTCAAGCTCCCCTTTGGCAATCTGCTGGGTGGTCCATGTCAGATGCTTAAGGCTGGCGTGCAGACTTTTAAGGGACTGAAGGGTGGCCAGATTCCCCTTGGGGGGCTCGGAGTCGATATCCCCCCGTGACAGATTGAAGGCCATCCGGGTTGTGGCATTGTACTGATCGATAAACCGGTTGATATACCCGGCCACCTGGCGTACCTCGTTGTCTGGAAAATCTGCCGGCAGGCTTATGGGCTGCGGCGTCTTCCCCTTCAAAATGTGGTAAAACGCCTCGGATATTTTATCAAGCTGTTCCGCGTCCCGTTTATCCATAGCTTCTTCCAGAGTTATTTTCCGGTATATTATTCCGGTTTCACGTCAAACCGGCAGACCCGGTCACCCGAGCACCAGCAGTCCACTTCCCTGACATCAAAGGGTCTGCCGCTGTACTCTTCCAGCAACCCGGCCAGAAATCCTTCATCATAGGTACAGATGGTCTCGTTGCTGACCGGAAGACCCGAGCAGTCCAGATCCTCTGCCACGGTGAGGGTAAACTCCATCTTATCCATGTCCGAATGCTCCACCCTCAGAATGCCGATTTTCAGATTGGACAAAAGATCCTGAGCCTGGCGTACAAACTCTTGAAATTCTAGGGTCTTGTCCATGAGTTGACGGCAGAACTGGGTACCGGCCAGCTTTCCGGCCTTATAATAAATCCGGTCCGCGGTCTGGGTATCAAACTCCTGGATGATGACGTCTCTCAGGGTAAACTGCATCAACCGGTAAACAGAGACGTCCATGGCACTGCCGAGATTGGGCCGTCCCTGAGCCACATCTCCGATCATCTCCCAGTCAAACAGGGATTCACTTCTCTCTTCTTTGAACATGGTGCCTCCTTAACTGTTTCTATGTCAGGGGTTATGACAGCATGCTGTCTATGCGTTGGATCAATTCCTCCGGTGAGGATGATTTGGAAACCATCTGCCGTCCCCCGACCATCCCATCACGGATGTCCCCCGGGCTGACCAGGGATGAGAAAAAAAGAACAGAGATATCCCGGGTGGCCTCATGGTCCGAAAGTTCCCTGGCCACATCACCGCCGAACTTATCCGGCATATCAATATCACTGACAATAAGATCCGGTTTCTCCGATTCGGCCAGACGGAACGCGTCAGCGCCTGCATTGGTGAAGACCACCATATACCGGCCGGTTTTCTCAAGCTTGGTTTTCACCAGCAGGGTGATATCCGGATCATCATCCACCACCAGAATTTTTTTCATGTGGTCCTCTCCTTGCCACCGGCGGCGTGTTCTGCTCACCGGTAAACGATTTTGGTTTGTTCAAACCGCCTGGCCACCTCATCCCCCAAACGGCGGATTTTTTCGGTTCTTCCCTCAACGGCGGTGGTTTCAAGATCTGCACAGACACTGCCGAGGGCTGAAAATCCGTACATGTTAAATCCGCCTTTCAGTTTATGGGCGGTCCGTCGGATACCGTCCCTGTCATCTACCTTGATGCAGGATTCCAATTCCCTGATCTGCCCGGCTTTGTTCTCCAGGAATACGGGAATGATATCTTCCAGGTCTTTATCGATCTCAACCCTTTCGGTCTCAGAAGCATCCTCTTTTTCCCCCCAGGCGATCATCGTTCGAAACAGCTCTTCTTTGGACACCGGTTTTGTGAGGTAACCATCGAACCCGGCATCCATGCAACGCTCTGCCATGGCCTCATCGTGGGATGACAGGGCAAAAACCCCGGTATAAGGCGCCCTTTCAGTTTGCCTTGATTCATCCTCTCGTATTTCACGCACCGCAGCCATCCCGTCCATCACCGGCATCTCAAGATCCATAAAAATCAGATCGTGACCGATACGCCGCCAGAGTTCAACGGCGCTCCTCCCGTTTTCCGCCCGGTCCACCGCAAGGGCAGGATGGGTCAAAAATGCGGCCAGTATACTGAGATTGTCCGGATCATCATCTGCAATCAGCACCTTAAGGTCCGGCAGATGGATCTCGGCATCCGGCCTGCCCGGCTCCACGGGTGATTCCGGCAGAGCGCCTGCCAACAGATCGTCCCCTGCCACCGGCAGGGTAACCCGGATTTCCGTGCCCTCGTCCGGCCCGGTGGACATGGTGACATCCCCCCCCATGGTACGGGCCATAAGCCGGGCGGAATAGGTCCCAAGCCCTGTGCCTCCCTTTTTTCCGGCAGTGGCGTATTTTTCAAAAAAACACTCCCGGATCGCCTCAGGCACATCGCCCCGGTTTTTCACCGTAAGTGCGGAAAATCCCTTTTCCATAAGACAAACGGAGATGCGAATAACCTCATTCTCCGGACTGGCCTCAACGGCGTTCCGGACCAGATTGGCAACCAGGGAATAACAGAGCAGCGCCTCGCCTGATATCCGGAGATCCTCTCCGCCATTGTCAATCTGCAGCCTGCAACCCTTTTCCTCAGCGGCATGTAAAAGATCGGCAACCACCCGCTCAACCACACGGGATACATTCACAGACTCCGGTTCAAACCCATACGTCCCGCGCTCCATTTTCACCAGATCCAAGGAGTGGTTGATCATATCCAGCATGGTCAGCCCGGCACGTTCAATGGTCCGGAGGGATCCATGATGGCTGACCGGCATACTGTCATCCCCCATCATCAGTCTTGGCAGGGACACGATTTTATTCAACGGCGTCTTCAGATCATGGCGGCTGATCTGCTCCACATCCTCCCGGAGGCGGATATTTTCCTCCAGGGCCTTATTTCTTTCGGCCAGAATCCGGTTGGCCTGCCGAAGTGCCAGGTGGGTTGCCACCCGCGCCTGAACCACCGGCGCGCTCACCGGTTTGGTAATATAGTCCACCGCTCCGCTGTCAAAGCCCCTCACCTCATCCCCGACCTCCCCCTTTGCCGTCACAAAGATCACCGGAATGTCCCGGGTCGCGGGATCGGATTTCAGATGCCCGCACACTTCATAGCCGTCCATATCCGGCATCATAATGTCCAGAAGAATGAGATCGGGCGGATCTTCCGCGACATCTTCCAGGGCGGACAGACCGTCAAGCGCCACCCGCACATCATAGTCCTCTCCCAGAATCTCCACAAGGATATCAATGTTCGACGGGATGTCATCCACCACCATCACCGCAGATCTGATTTGGTTGTCATCACCGTTCAGTGCTCAGGCCCTCCCGTCATTACACGTATCCTTGTACTACCCGCCAGATGTTCACCCCTTACCCTTCAAACCCTTCCATAAGGGCATCCCGTTCCTCTTTTGAATCGGCCAGGGTCATGGCGATCTGCCGGAAATCCTCCTCGATGACCATCAGGTTCTCCACCATCACCGGATCAAAGTGGGTGCCGCTGTCCTTCTGGATAATGCCGATGGCCTTGGCATGGCTGAAAGGCGGTTTGTACACCCGTTTGGAAATCAGGGCGTCGTACACGTCTGCAATGGCCATCAGCCGGCCCGACAGGGGAATGTCATCCCCTTCCACCCCGTTGGGATACCCTGTGCCGTCCCATTTCTCATGGTGGGTGTAGGCGATTTCCCTGGCATACTGCATAAAGGAGTTGTCCCCCAGTTTTTCTTCGGCCACCCGCAACGCATCCCTGCCGTATACCGTATGGTTTTTCATCTCCGCAAACTCCTCGTCCGTGAGTTTCCCCGGTTTCAACAGAATACTGTCCGCCACACCGACTTTACCGATATCGTGGAGAGGGGCGGATTTGTAGAGCAGGTCAATCACATCGTCGCTGAGATCGTCCCGGTATTGGGGGATAGACGCCAATTGCTGTGCCAGGGCCCTGACATACCGTTGCGTCCGCAGGATATGCCCGCCGGTTTCAGGGTCGCGGGTCTCAGCCAGGCTGGCCAGGCTGTAGATGGTCACTTCCTGGGTGAGCGCCAGTTCACGGGTACGCTGGGCCACCATATCCTGAAGGTGATCCCTGTGCTGTTTGAGTTCCAGCTGGTTAAACACCCGGGACTTCACCAGGTCCGGGGAAAAGGGTTTGGTCACGTAGTCCACGGCCCCCAGGGCCAGCCCTTTGGCTTCGTTCTGCTCTTCGGTCATGGCCGTCAGAAAAATGATGGGGATATCCCGGGTATCCGGGTCTGCTTTCAGACGTTCGCACACCTCATAGCCGTCCATACCCGGCATCATGATATCCAGAAGGATTAAATCCGGTTTTTCATCCGCAACATCCTCAAGTGCGGTTTCACCGTCCAGAGCGACGCGGACATCGTATTCGTCGCTCAGGGTTTCCACCAATATGTCGATATTGGCCTCGGTGTCATCCACAACCAATACGGAAAAAGTGTTGTCATCGTCCATGGCAGTTTCCTTAAATTTTCGATTTTCCCTTAACGGGGTGATAACGGCTAAAGAATCTGCCGTTTCAGGTTATTTTCGGTTTTCGCTATCCCTTTTCCATGATGGACCATAAACTGATCGACCGTAAAAATGACCGGCCTTAAAGAAAGGCGTCAATGGAAAGGGGCGCTTCTTTTTCTGAGTCCGGATAGGTCAGGGCGATAATCCTGAAATCATCCTTAATCTCCATGAAGGCATCCACAATATCCGGGTCAAAATGTGTTCCCCTGCCGCTTTCAATAATGGAAACGGCATTGATATGCCCCATGGGCAATTTATACACCCGCTGGCTGATCAGGGCGTCATACACATCGGCAAGGGCCATGAGTCTTCCGGACAGGGGGATCTCCTCCCCGGCCAGTCCGAGGGGATAACCCGAACCATCCCATCGTTCATGGTGGGTGTAGGCAATTTCCCTGGCATAATCCATAAACGAATTCCGGCCCAGTTTTTCTTTTGCAAACCGCAGGGCATCTCTGCCGTAGCTGGTGTGCAGCTTCATGGCCTCAAACTCCTTGTCCGTCAGCCGGTCGGGCTTTAAAAGGATGCTGTCTGCCACCCCCACCTTGCCGATATCGTGAAGGGGGGCAGATTTAAACAGGAGTTCAATCACCTCTTCGGTAAGTACATTCGTATAGCCGGGGGTTGCTGCCAGCACCCTTGCCAGCGCCCTGACATAACGCTGGGTCCGTAAAATATGGCCCCCGGTTTCAGGGTCACGGGTCTCCGCAAGTCCTGCCAGGCTGTGGATGGTGGCTTCCTTGGTCTGGTTCAACTCCCGGGTCCGCTCCGCCACCAGATGCGTCAGGGTATCCCTGTGCCGCTTGAGTTCAAGGTGATTGGACACCCGAGCCTTAACCAGTGCCGTTGAAAAGGGCTT
Organism: Desulfobacterales bacterium; assembly: GCA_022361315.1. The sequence goes on along the minus strand of JAKSBB010000071.1, from coordinate 4,701 downwards.
GGTAATATAATCCACCGCCCCCAGCCCCAGGCCTTTTTTCTCATTCCGGACATCGGTAAGGGCCGTAATAAAAATGACGGGGATATCCCGGGTGGTCGTCTCCTTCTTCAATATTTCGCAGACCCGGTATCCGTCCATCTCCGGCATAACAATATCCAGAAGAATCAGATCAGGCGGGTCCTGCGCCACGGCCTCAAGTGCTGCGGGCCCGTCCAGTGCCACCTGAACGTCGTGGTCGCTGCCGAGGGTCTCCACCAGCACATCAATGTTTGCCTCGGTGTCGTCCACCACCAATATAGAAAACCGCCCCTCCGGCCCCATGAAACTTTTCCTCTGGATCTCAAAGATATCGTAGAAACGTCACGATCTTTACGGTGTTACCCCATAAGTATTACGACAGCTCCTGGCAAATTGTCAACACGTCAACCATATCGCTTTCGCCAAAATCTCGTATCTTCTCTGATATGAACCCCAGGGATAAAACCCGGCACCAAAACTATACATTGAAACTTTGAAACTTAGATGTTATGTGAAATGACGTACCTTTAAGAACATCGTTCGTTCGCAGTCATTTAACCGTACAGCAATACTGAAATGAGGATTTCAATGAAGTGGTGGCGGCCGTTTTTATTGTCAGTTTCTCTGTTCCTCCTGCAGGCCGGGGTGCTATGGCCGGCAGTGTCCACGCATGCAGCTGATCAGAATCCAGCAGCTGTCCGGGTGGCCTATTGCCGGGACTGCATCCCGTTTCATTTCACCAACGCCGCTGGCCATCCCGACGGGATGGTGATTGACAAGTGGAAACTCTGGAGTGAAAAAACAGGGCTTTCCGTGGATTATATACCGGCCAGCTGGGACGACACCCTTGAGCTCGTCAAAAACGGCGGGGCTGATGCCCATGCAGGGCTGTTCTTCAACGAATCCCGGGACAAATTCCTGGATTTCGGCCTGCCGCTGATCAAAAGCGACACCCATATTTTCTACGATAAGAGCCTGCCCGTGCCGGCGGATATGAAGTCCTTCAAAGCCTATCGTATCGGCGTACTTAAAGGCGATTTCGTCGTCTCCTGGTTCACGACTTACATGCCGGAGTTCACCCTGGTCCTCTACGACAATTATGAAGAGATCATGGAAGATCTGAAGGCAGGGGAGCTCATGGTGTTTGCCGCAGATACGCTCACCGGCCTCCACTACCTGGGCCGCCACGATCTGCGCCGGCAGTTTGTCTTCAGGTCCAACGATCCCATATACAGCAACAGCTTTTATCCTGCAGTCAAACAGGGAAACACCGGGCTGCTTAAAACCATCATGAAAGGCATGGGCAAAATCTCCGCCACCGAATCCAAGCAAATCGCCCGGGAATGGGCCAGCGGCACCCGTCAGGAGGATACCGGCGCCCTGATCATTGCCATGGACCGGGATTATCCCCCTCTGACCATGGTGGATTCAGACGGGAATCCCGGCGGACTCCTGGTGGACATGTGGCGTCTGTGGAGCGATACCACCGGTTTGAAAATCCGGTTCCGGCCCTCAAGCTGGGCGGAAAGTGTGGCGGCGGTCCGGTCGGGCAGTGCCGATATCCACTCCGGTCTGTTCAAGAATGAAGCCCGGGAAGCCTGGATGGCCTTCTCCGATCCCATTCATCGGGCACAGAGCACCCTCTACTTCAACACGGGGGATGGGATGGCGCCCCTTGAAGAACTCGCAGGCCAGCCGGTGGCGGTGCTTGAGGGCTCTTTCCAGGCGGACTGGCTGAAGGAACACTATCCGGACATCCAACCGGTGTACTGTGCAGACAGCGAAAAGCTGATCATCACCCTGTTGAAAAAAACCGCCCGGGCCGTGTTCCATGAAACCATGGTGGTGGAAGCCGTGGTCAACCGCCTGGGTCTGGCCGGAAAGATCAAAAAGAGCCCGGAAACGATTCTGAGCAATGCCATTTACGCCGGTGTACCCCGGTTCAATGATACGCTTTTATCCCTTGTCAATGACGGGTTTTCAGGTATTTCAAAAGAGGAACTCACCGACCTTGAACTCCAGTGGATTCCCAGAAAAGAGAACCGATTCTATGCCGGACAGACAGGGGACATCACCCTGACCCGGGCGGAGAAGGAGTTTATTGCGGACCATCCCCCCCTGGCCTTCAGCGAAGTGGACTGGCAGCCCCTGTCCATTGTCAACGGCAGCGATGAATTCCGTGGGATGATCGCCGATTATCTCGACACCATCACCCGTAAAACCGGACTTCGGTTTTCATTTACCCCCAGTGACACCTGGTCCCGGGTGCTGGACCGGTATAAATCCGGTGACATTGATATGATACCGGCCCTGGGAGAAAACGATGAGACGGGACGCCCGGTCCACCTGAGTCAACCCTTTGTGAATTTCCCCCTGGTGATCGTGACCCGGGATGATGTGAGTTACATTGCCGGGACCTCACAGTTGAACGGTCGTAAAGTCGCCGTGGGCAAGGGTTACACAAGCTACCATTACCTTAAGAACGATTTTCCCGAAATCGATCTGGTCCAGACAGATGATGTCAAAACCGGGCTGATGGCGCTCACAAACCGGCAGGTGGACGCCTTTGTGGGCCACATGGCTGTGGTCATCCACACCATTCAGGAAAGCGGTTTCACCAACCTTAAAATCGCCGGGGAAACCGACTATATCTTTAACCACCGCATCGGTGTGGATCCCGCCTATCCCCTGGCCGTATCCATTATCAACAAAGCCCTGAACAGCATGACCGAAGAGGACCACCGCGCCATTTACCAGCGCTGGCTCAGCCTGCACTATGAGCAGGGAATGGATGTCTGGCTCATCGCCAAAATCCTGGGAGCCGCACTGGTATTGTTCGTGATTGTGATGTACTGGAACCGGCGGCTTGCAAGAGAGGTAACAGAACGCAAACGCACCGAACAACGGCTGCTGGAAAGTGAACGTAAGACCCGGGCCATGAGCGAGGCCATCCATGACGGGCTGGTGATGATTGATGGTGAGGCCCGGGTGATGTACTGGAACCATGCCGCTGAGGAGCTCTTCGATATACCGGCAGGGGAGGCCATGGGCCGCGACATGCACGCCCTTTTTGCCCCTGAGGAATTCAGGGCGCGTGCCGGTGAAGGGCTGAAGCGGTTTTCACAAACCGGTCAGGGCCCTGTGGTGGGACGCCTCCAGGAACTGGAAGCCCTGAAGAAAGACGGCACCCGTTTTCCGGTGGAGGTGGGGGTTTCCGCCTTCCAGGTGGGTGACAACTGGTACGCCGTGGGCACCATCCGGGATATCACCGAACGGAACAAGGCCCAGGAAACGGTCCAGAAAATCAGAACGGAACTTCAGCAGATCTTTGACAACGCCCACGTGGGTATCCTTCTCCTGAAAGGCCGGCGCCGTATCTACCGGTGTAATGTAAAAACTGCGGAAATTCTCGGTTACGACTCTCCCAGGGATATGGTGGGGATGCGTATGAACCGGTTCCATATGAGCGAAGACGATTTTCAGGCCTTCGGCGATACCTACTATGCCCGTCTGGCAAAGGGGGAACAGGTGCATGCCGAATACCAGCTCAAACGCAGGGACGGTACAGGTATCTGGTGCTCCTTTTCGGGGAAAGCCCTGGATACCGCCATGCCGCCGGATATGGAGCAAGGGGTGATCTGGGTCATCGACGACATATCCGAAAAACGGGCGGCCCGTCAGGCCCTCAAGGAAAGTGAAAAACGGGTCAATACCATCCTGGAATCCGTGAACACCGGCATCCTCATCATTGACCCCGAGACCCGTACCATTGTTGATGTCAACCCGGCTGCGGCCCGGATGATCGGTCTGAGCAGGACCGATATTGTGAACCGGAAGTGCCATCAATTTGTCTGCCCAAGAGCAGAACATGACTGCCCGGTCATCGACAATATGGAACGGATCGAAAATGCGGAACGGGTATTGATCACCGGAGACGGCCGTGAGGTGCCCATCCTCAAAACCGTTGTCCCGGTGATGCTGGGGGGCCGCAAGCAGTTCCTGGAAAGTTTTGTGGACATCACCGGACAAAAAGCGGCGGAAAATGAGCTCCAGGACAATCTGAAGGAGCTGGAACGGTTCTACAACATGGCCATCGGCCGGGAAGAGAAGATGATCGATCTGAAAGCGGAAATCAACGCACTGCTGGTGCAGGCCGGAGAAAAAGAAAAGTATAAAATAAGGTAAGGAGACCCGAAATGAATGCCAATAAATTTACAGAGATAAACAACGACCTGGCCCTCAACGTGCTTCAACAGATTCCCACGCCGGTCATGGCCGTAAACCGGTCTCTGGAACTGATATTTATGAATCAGGCCGGCCTGGATCTTGTGGGTACCCCCTGGGAAGAAATCCGGGGAGTTCCCTGCGCCGAGGTGTTCAACTCCCGCCACTGTGGCACCGAAGACTGCCGGATGCGCCGGGTCATCGATGGGGGAAGAACCATCACGGTCCGGAACGAAGTCACCCTCAGAGGCCGGCAGATCCCGATTGAATACACGGCAGCCGCTCTCAAAGATGCGGAGGGCAACATTGTGGGGGGCCTGGAATACATCCTGGACATATCGGAACGGGTCCGCCAGGAGAAAAAGCTAAAGGAACAGAGCCGGACCATCATGGAAATTTCCACCCCTGCCATCAAACTCTGGGACCGGATCGTTATCCTTCCCGTGGTGGGGGTGGTGG
>JAKSBB010000629.1 GCA_022361315.1 Desulfobacterales bacterium | reverse complement strand
TATTGGATAGTTTTTATAGCAGGTCGGGCAGCCATAGCCAGATTCAGCACTAATTAGAGGCTCTTTTGTTTTGCAATTAGGGCATCTCAAAGAAAATTCATTATCTCTACGATTTTTCTTTTGAATCCTCAGCAATGCGTTTTCAAGCGATCCTCCATAAATATTGGTGCGAAATTCTTTAGAAAAAATCGTTTTAAGAAAATCACTTTCCATATTTGGAATAATGAACCAAAAAAGTCTTTCAAAGTTTTTAAAATATCTATCATATTCTTGGGGGCGAAATGAGTTTTCTATAACCCCAAATTCCTCTTCTTTAGTAACGAATTTAGTAAAGAAAGCAGAGATTCTCAACTTCCATAGAACCCTCAACATGATGGAAGGGCTTTCATAAGCTCCCTCCATTAGCCGTAGCAGTGGTACCTTTAATATTGGCTTAATAGGCTCCCCTCCAACGAAAAACGTACCTTGATGGCAGAGAACTCTCTCGACTTCAGATACAGCCTTTTTCGGATTTTCAAAGTGATGCAATGCCGCCCAGATAGCAACGTGCTTAAATGTGCAATCGTTAAATGGGAGATTTTCAATGTTACACTGAATACGATCTGGTAATGATTTTGAGAAATTCAGTTTTGTTTTAAACAACTTAGCTGATTGCAATGTATCCAAGCTAATATCCGTGGCAACGACCTTTTTTATATTAAACTTTTCTTTCAAGACCATTGATAATTGACACCGTCCAGCTGCCAACTCCAAAGCTGGATCAAGTCCGAATTTGACATAATCCTGGTAATAGTGGGTTAAACGTTCTACTCTATCTTTAATTATATCCTCCATCTCTTCAGCCGAACGCCAGCCTTCAATTTGATCCTCTCCCATATCTTGCGCAACAACTTTCTTGCGAAAATTAACTTCACCCTTCAGGTTCTCTTTCATTAGGTACCCCCAAATTTAAATTGTAAAGTAGAAAAGATTTAGATAATCATTAGCTATCACTTTAAACAATCATAGTCATCTAAATTCTGTGACCCGTTTATCTTGTATGGGTCCTAACTCCATCTCCTGTATCAGGGAGTATCGTTGTAAATAGCCTTTTCCAGGAAGTAGAAAACTGTTTTGCGCCTGGAGTGTTGGTCAAATCCTTCGGAGAGAAGGGCACTATTCTGACTCAGATAGAATATAATGGGAGGATAATACCAAAATTTGACAAGACCTAATTTAAGACCTAAAATAGGCATATCTTTATGGTCGAAATAAAATTTAAGGTGTGATTATGCAATCCGTATTAGCAGAACGCTCAGCAAGCATTTCAGAATTAAAGAAAAACCCATCTGCTCTTATTGAGAAGTCTGATGGGGAACCTATCGTCATCCTGAATCATAACAGGCCAACGGCCTATCTAATTCCGGCCGAAACCTATGAGGCAATGCTTGAAAAAATCGAGGATTATCAATTGGGAATGATCGTTAAAGAACGTCAGAATGAAAAAATTTCTGCCGTGGAAATTTCTTTAGATGATCTATAGATTAAAATTTCTACCGACGGCCCTCAAAGAATGGAAAAAGCTGGATAATTCTATTCAGTCACAACTCAAGAAAAAGTTAAAAGAACGTCTCAAGGCGCCACATGTAACCCGTAGCAGACTTAGTGGTTTTAAAAATCATTACAAAATAAAACTTCGCGCAAGCGGCTACCGTCTGGTTTATGAGGTCATTGATGACGAAGTCTATGTGTTGGTGATAGCTATAGGTAAAAGAGAGAAAAACTTAATTTACAAAAAAGTCCGAAAAAGACAAAATTAACATATCCCACTTCATCCTTCCCTTGACAAAAAGCCCTTTCCTATCCTAACGTTACACATTTTTTCCCGGCAGTTGTTGATTTAGACATGAAAAAAGAAGCAGGCTGCAAATCAGGCCTGCAGGAGGACATATTGGACAAACTCGGTGAATTTAAGAACCAGCTATATCATTTTATGACGAACCTTTCCAAGGAGAATCCCTCCAGTGATAAACTGGCCCGGATGCTAAAGCTGATGGGGCAGATGGAAGATGTGCTCTATGAAATCAAGAAGCCCACGATTGATGAGCTTAAAAAGGATACGGGCAAGATTATTGATAGATTGAGAAAAGAGGCTGAGGCGGAGGCAGAAGCGGCCGAAGCCGAAGAAAATGTTCCTGCCGAAGCTGTGGAATAGTATTTCTTATAGATCGTTAAAATCTGTATTCCGGGCGCAGGCATGGCGAGGGAAAAGTTTTAAATCATTCCCTTGTTAAAGCCTGCAATAGATTGTCCGGATTGTAATAAGTAAACCCTGCTTTCAGGGCTGTTTAGTTAAGACCAGACGGTTCTTCGCCCGAGTCACACGTACCCCTTCAACTGTCACCAGACCCCAGTGATCCACAACCACCTTTCCCCGGTCAAGGGTTGTACCGTTGAATGACCGGAGTTCCCACCCCACAATCTCCTTGGGCGCTGCCTTGAATCGCTGCAGCCGCCTGGGGGTGATATCCACCCTGCATTCCCCTGCCGGGGATTTTTTTGTCAGTCCCACCGTTATTTCCCACCGGTCCGTTTTATCCACGATATTTTTTGTTTCCCAGTACAGCCATTGGTTCACCTGACCTTCCGATGCCCCGTCGGCGGGATCACCGTTTCCGGGATTGTCATCCAGCGAGCAGTTGGTGAAGGCCGGCAGGCTCAACCTGGTTGAGATGTCTATGGGCATGGTGTGGCCCTGGGCATCCTTTGGCATGGCGGCCCGCTGACCGTGCCCGGCCTGGCCCCAGGCGAAGATATGGGGCTGCCGGGCCTTCTGCAGGGCGTTCAGGAACAATACGGCCTGCTTCCAGCCGATACCGGCATCGTTTTTCCCGTTGGAAAAGCAGATCAGGCCTACATCTTTGTCCGGATGCCGGCCCAGATAAACCGTGTCATCATAATATTCCCAGACCTTTTCCCCGTTCTCGAACAACAGGCCCTCCCCGGGTTTCCCCCAGACCTTTTCATAGGAGGATTTAAACTGGGGAGAAAGCAAGGGTTTATGGACCCCCACCCAGGAGCGGTTCCAGGCAATCCTGTCCGGGTATCGGAGGGCCATCATGATGCTTCCGGAGCCCCCCATGGAGACGCCTGCGGTGAAGGTGCGGGAAAGATCGATCTGCCATTTCCCCTCGGATTTGAGCCAGTCCACAAAGGAGAGCAGGCGGGAGGTGGTGTAAGGCCTGATCACAGGTTTCTTCTCCCGGCTGGAACTGCCGTTGAAGTAATCCTCACGATAGCCGGTCCACCAGTCGTAGGGATCCTGGTTGGACGCCAGGAGGATGGCGCCCTTTGTGGCGTTCTGCCACCAGGCATAGCCTTTCAGAAGGTTACGGCCCCAGCCGTGCATGTGGATGCCCACCGAGGCTGGTTTGGCCAGGTTGGCCGGGATGCCCACCAGATAGTCAAAGGGTTTGCCGTCCACCGCGGCATTGGGTGGGGTTTCCCAGCGGGTGTAGAAGTGGAGGGCCGGGCCTTTGACGTAGGTGAAGGATTCCGGGCGTTCAATGCGCTGGCGCACCGGGATACCCTTTCCCTGGGTCTCTTTTACCGGGTGCCGGGTGGCATTCTTCCCGGGGACGATCCGGGTGTCTTCTTGGCCCTTGGTCACGGTGGTCACGGCATAGTAGGCACTGCCGGGTTTTCCCGGAGTGAATACATGGAGCCCAATGCCTGCAGGCAACTGAGAACTGCCGGACTTAACGACATACCGGATCAGAGGCTGGCTGCCGTGTTTTTTGGCCGTGTTTTTGCCGTAGAAGTATGCGTTGATACCTGAAAATGAGGGGATGTCCGCCAGCGGTGTCAGGCCTTTCACCGAGGTGATGGGCTTAGAAGCACGGTAAAGGCGGTACCGGTATTTCTTCCTGTAGGCCTCTTTCCCGGCGTGGTACTGCCCGTATGTGGTGCCGGCCGGAAAGGGATTGACCGCTTCCCCGAAGGTGATGAAGGTCTGGCCGCTTTGGTGGAAGGCCTGGATGCCATCGGTTCTGATGCTTTCAGGCCGGGTGTCTGCCCGTGGTGCTGTAACGGCTTTCGGAACTTCCCGGGCCGGAGCTTTTACCCCGGCAGGGGGGGATGTCACGGCCAGGCGGAAGCCCGGATCGATCTTATTACTGATAACAACGGCCTGTCCCCCGTTCCGGGATACGATCTTCCGGTTGGTTTCGTTGCCGCGGATGAGATTGTCCCGGCTGCCTTTGAAACGGTATTCAATGGCGTTGGGGTAGGGGGAGTCCACAAAGATCCGGTTGTTTTCAACAAAGACATCCGAGGCATTGCAGAGGTAGATGCCGGT
>JAKSBB010000748.1 GCA_022361315.1 Desulfobacterales bacterium | reverse complement strand
TGGAGCAAATTTTCATATTTAACATCAAGAATTTTATCCGGAAAAATTTTTTTCCAATGTTTCATTAGGCGTTCATATTGGAGATAGTATTTGCCAAGCCCGATGAGATCATATGTATGGGGTTGTTTCTCTGCAGAAAAATTTGTGAAATAATTAGATAAACAGGTGTCCATGGGGTTTCTTCTGCAATGAAGAAATTTTACCTTGGGAAATAACAGTGAAATAAGCCAAATCTGTTGGAAATTATGGGGCATCTTGTCAATAATAAACGTTGAAGCAGTACTGTGTGTTTTCAGGTAAATAAGATATTCGTCTGCCATCTTTTTTACCTGGTCCTCTGTCAACGCAAGAAGTTTTTCAACCACCGACTTCTTCTCTTTTGATGACAGCACCCGTGCTGACAGCACCTGAATTCCGTCAAGCTCTCCGGCACCTTGAAACCCTTCATATTCGGTTAGCTGCTTTTCTAACAATGTTGTACCTGAACGTGGCATACCGAGAATGAAAACCGGGGTGGTGTCGTTTGATCCCCAAGCCTGTCTTTCAGCAAAAAATTGACCGGAGAATACCTCGCACATAGTATCAATGGTATGAATGTATTGATTTAAATCGAACCGTTTGGCCGTTGACGGTTTGCCATAGTCATTTGCGCGCCGGTAATTGTTAAAGGCTAGTTCGTATTCTTTTATGTCATCATACATTTTTCCAAGCGCAAAGTGGAAATTGCTAAGATCCGAGACTTTGTGCCGTGTATCTTTGCAGCCAAGAAGCGCCTCAATGGTAGAAAACAGATCGTCCTTTTCTTTAAATTTGATAATTTCCGACAATCGATAGTATACCCATGAGTTGTTCGGTTCCAGACGAATTGCCTCCCGAAAAGCTTGAACTGAGGATTCAAAATCACCAATCCGTTGAAAGACTTCACCGAGACACCTGTAGGGCTCATCTTTCTGGGGGAGTATTACCGACGCTTTTTTGTAAGAGTTCACAGCGTCCCTTGGGGCTGCAGATGCCAATTGGGCATGCCCAAGGTTCATATGTGATGTGTAATCATTGGGGGCGTGTAGAATTGCCTTTTGGTAATAAATTATGGATTGGTCAATCCGGCCTGTTTTAAAGAACACCCGGCCGATGCCGTTTAGTGTCTCAGAATGATTAGGATTGATTGTCAGAGCCTTTGCATAGGCATTTAGAGAGTCTTGAAGCCGCCCGAGTTCCATCAGGGACAGGCCAAGATAATAATACCCCGAAAGACTTTTTGGATTCACCCGGATCATCTCCCTGCTGTTAGTTTCCATCCGGGCAAAGTTGGCCTGAATTTCGAATATCGCATTCATATTCATATATGCACCCAAATATCCAGGATCAAGTGTGATAGCCCTTTGGAAGCATTCGAGTGCCAGTTCATATCGACCGGCAGCCTTGTACAGATTGCCCATTGAAAAATGGCCATCTGTATAGTCGGGTTTAATTGATAGAGCAGTTTGGTAGCTTTGAAGCGCTTTGTCTGCCATTCCCATCTCTTTGTAGGTGATACCTAAATCCTTGTGAAAATGTGGCATACAGGGGGCGTTTTTAATGGCCCTACGGAAGAATGCAACAGCACGATTGTAATCCCTGGCTGCGCCGGCAACGGTACCACTCAGATATAGGGCATCCGGATGATCAGGGGCTGATTCCAGTAGATTCGAAAGTATCACCTTGGATTCTTGGACTCTACCTGCATGGTAATAGGACAGGGCCTGTTGATATAAAGCAGCAATGTTGTTTGATGGATTATTCTGATTCATTGTGTCTCTTCACACCTAAATTCATAAAAACCTAGATTTTTGCTGAAAATCATCCAACCAAATTGATACGGGAGTTCGTGATTAAGAGTGATTTTACTATGTCTCTTATTGTTAATCGCAGTAATTGGGTATTGCGTACCTATCCAATAACACACCATGCCTATGGAATAAAGGCAACAGGTCGTAAATCCGTTTTACCCGGTACCCGGAGTGCCAGAATAAGGAAAAAGGAGATGGCCGACATCAGAATAAGCATCCAGAAGGC